>CBEVHI010000005.1:0-32351 GCA_965549635.1 uncultured bacterium
GCGATCTGCGTGCCGTCTCTCGCTGTTCTCTCTTCCATGGGTGCTACTCCTCGGTAGACCAGTTCACGTTCAGGTGGCGGGCGGCGAGGGCATCGTCCGGTCGGTGCACCGGTGTCTTGACAGGGGCGTTCTCGACGGCTGCGGCATCTGTGTAGGCGTCTTCGGCGATTGCGTTCACCGCATCGGCAAGCGCTTCGAGTGTCTCTCTCGACTGTGTCTCCGTCGGCTCGAACATGAGCGCTTCGTGCACAATGAGCGGGAAATACATCGTCGGCGCATGGAAGCCCGCGTCGAGCATTGCCTTCACGATGTCCATCGTGTGGACCCCGGTGTCGTGTTTGATCCGATCGGCAGAGGCGACGAACTCGTGCATGCACGGTGTCGGGTAGGGAATGTCGAACCGATCGCTGAGCAGCGCAGCCAGATACCGGGCGTTGAGAACGGACCGCTCTGCGACTCTGCGTAGACCCGGTCCTCCGAGCGCACGCATATAGGCGACGGCGCGCAGCACGACTCCAAAGTTGCCGTGCCTCCCATGCACTCTTCCGATGGAACGTTCTGGCATCCCCCACTGCAGCATGCCCTGCTCGTCCCGTATGGGCAAAGGCCCCGGCAGGAATGGAGTGAGCCTTCTGGTCACGGCCACCGGTCCCGACCCTGGCCCGCCTCCGCCATGGGGCGTGCCGAAGGTCTTGTGCAAGTTGGAGTGAACGATGTCGAAGCCCATGTCCCCGGGTCTGGAGACTCCGAGGATCGCGTTCAGGTTGGCACCGTCGTAGTAGAGCAGGCCACCCACCTCATGCACCGCGTCGGCGATCTGCACGATGTCCTCTTCGAAGAGACCGAGCGTGTTGGGGTTGGTCAGCATGAGACCGGCGACTTCCTCGTCGAGAACGGAGAGGAGAGCCTGGAGGTCCACCATTCCCCGATCGTTCGAAGGAACCTCCTTGACCGTGTAGCCGCTGAGTGCGGCAGAGGCCGGATTCGTTCCGTGTGCCGAGTCGGGAACCAGCATGACGCTGCGCGGGTTGCCGTTGGCGGTGTGGAACGCACGGGTGATCATCATGCCGGTCAGCTCCCCCGCTGCACCTGCCGCCGGTTGGAAAGTGGCACGGTACATTCCGGTGAGTTCGCACAGGATCCGTTCCGCCTCCACCAGGACCTGCATGGCTCCTTGGGCGGCGAAGGCCGGGGTGTCGGGATGAAGCATCCCGAACGAGGGAAGCGACGCGACCCAATCGGCCACCTTGGGGTTGTACTTCATCGTGCATGAACCGAGCGGATATGCGCCGAGGTCCACGGCGAAGTTGCGATGCGCCAGTCGCGTGACGTGCATGACCAAGTCGTGCTCTGCCACGGCGGGCAGGTCGAGCGGATCGGTTCGTGCTTCCTCGAGGTCGAGCTCGATAGCGGGAACGTCGAGAGGAGGCAGCGACCAGGCCTGCCTTCCGGGACTGGAGTACTCAGCCAGGGTTGGTTCGGTCGCCCCGCCGAGCAGGGGCGTCGATGAAGCTCGTCCGGCCGGTTCAGGCATGGGAGATCACCTCCTCGAGGGCGGTCACGTAGCCGTCCATCTCCTCCTTGGTTCTCTGTTCGGTCACGGCAACGAGCAGACCTCCGGGCAGTTCGGGGTAGTCCCTCGAGAGGGGGATTCCTGCGAGAAATCCCCTCTCTGCCATCGCCTCGATGACATCCTCTGGTTCCATTGGGGTCAGCATCGCAAACTCCCTGACGAACGGAGCGTCGTTGGCGAGGTGTACCTGGGCGATCTTGTCGAGTTGACGGGCCAGGTAGTGGGCTTTTTGGGCGGACTGTTCTGCCACCTCGGCGAGACCATCCGGACCGAGCCATGCGAGTTGAATCGCGGCAGTGACGGCGTTCAGAGCCTGATTGGAGCAGATGTTCGATGATGCCTTCGCCCTGCGAATGTCCTGCTCCCGGGCCCGCAGGGTCATCACGTAGGCGGTTGCCCCGTCTCTGTCGACCGTCCGGCCGATGATGCGACCCGGCATGCGACGCATCTGGGCTTGCGTGATCGAGAACAGACCGAGTCCCGGTCCACCGAAGGACAGTGGAGTTCCGAGGGACTGTCCCTCCCCCACCGCGATGTCCACGCCGGCAGAACCAGGACTGCGGAGGACTCCGAGCGTGAGCGGGTCGTAGGAAACGACAGCCAAAGCCCCACGATCGTGGGCGGTGGAGACGGCTGCCGCGTAGTCTTCGACGACTCCAAGGTAGTTCGGCTGTGCCCACAGGACGGCAGCGGGTTCCGCGTCGACGTCGGTTGCCCAGACGGTCCGACCGCCCACCAGTGGGTGTTCGACGACTTCGATGCCCCTCGCCGTTGCGAACGTGCGGACCGTCTCACGAATTCGGGGACTGACGCCCGCAGAGATCCATACTGCAGATCGTCGTGTTGCCAGGACTGCGGCGTTGATCGCTTCTGCCGCCGCCGTAGCCCCGTCGTACATCGAGGCGTTGGTGATGTCCATCGCCGTGAGCCCACAGATCATCGACTGGTACTCGTAGAGCATCTGGAGGAGCCCTTGGGAGACCTCAGGCTGGTAGGGCGTGTAGGCGGTGACGAACTCGGGACGGGATGCGAGTGCCGACACCGTGGGTGAGATGTAGTGGTCGTAGTACCCGCCGCCGGCGAAGCAGACCAGCTCTTCGTTGTTGTCCGCCCACGAGGCAACCAGATGCTGCAACTCCGGTTCCGAGATGCCCTCCCCGATGTCCGGGGACCGGTCGACGAGGACGTCCAAAGGGAGGTGGGAGAAGAGGTCGTCGACGTCCTGGAGCCCAAGGCGTTCGAGCATCACGGCGACGTCGGCTTCGGTGTGTGGGGTGAAATCCATTGCTACCTCCGTCCTATGAACGGCAGTCGGGACCGGTGGGCCGGGTGCCAGGACCCCCGAATCTGCACCTCGAGGTCGGCGTCTGTGGGGGCGGGCGGCGTGAGATACCCGAGCCCGATCCCTTTGCCGAGTACGGGGCTGATATTGCCGCTGGAGACCGTTCCGGAAGAGCCGCCGGCCCGGAGTGGGTAGTTGTGGCGGGCGATCTGTCTTCCCTCCATCACGAAGGCGACCTGGCGTTTGGGCAGACCATCCGCTCGCTCGCGCTCGAGCGCGTCCTTGCCTACGAAGTCGTGGTCCCAAGCGACCACCCAACCGAGTCCTGCCTCCAGTGGTGTGATGTTCTCGTCGAGGTCCTGTCCCCAAAGGGGGTACCCCATCTCCAGTCTGAGGGTGTCCCTGGAACCCAGCCCGCAGGCCACGGCGCCGGCGTCGAGAAGGGCGTTGAACATCCCGACCCCGGCTTCAGCGGCAATGGCGATCTCTCCACCGATCTCTCCGGTGTAGCCGGTCCCGGCCATGTGAACGGGCGTACCGCGAAACTCGCCGGTGGTCAGTCGGAAGTGCTCCGGCATGGCTCCGAATGCTTCCTGGAAGACGCGCGGGGAATCGGGTCCCTGAAGAGCGACGAGCGCGGTGGTCTCTCGAATGGACGCGATCTTTACCGACGGGGATGCGACAGCGAGGAATCGTGCGCGGATGGCGTCGTCGTTGGCTCCGTTGGGGATCACCCAGTACCGCTCGTCTTCCCACCGCCAGACGATGATGTCGTCGAGGACGCCGCCTTGGTCGTTGAGCGACATCGTGTACTGGGCCTCGCCCGGTCGGATGTTGGCAACGTCGTTGCACAGGAGCCCCCTCAACAGGTCGGTGCTCCCGGGACCCTCGACGAGGAAGCGACCGAGGTGGGAGACGTCGAACACCCCGGCACTCTCTCTGACGGCCTTGTGTTCGCTGAGCACACTCTCGTACTGAACGGGCATCTCCCAGCCGGCGAAGTCGACGAATCTGGCGCCTCGGCGAATGTGCTCGTCATGCAGTGGGGACCGTGGCATCAGAGAGGCTCCTTTCGACTCGTCAGAACTCAGCTTAGACGTCGCGGTTTCGCCGAAAGCTCCCGTCACCTGGCTGCGGATGGTGGCCCGGTGAGGCTCCTGGGAGTCCGTCGAACGATGCGTTTGGCCCTCCACCATGGTCCACACCCGGAGGGACTTTCCGTCGCTGGTGGCGCAGAAGCGCCGCAGGCGTGACTCCGGAGCCGCTGGGTTCTAGACGGCGGAGGCGTCGTCGACGACACTCACATCCGGTGGGCCGGGAATGCGGGTTGGGGTCGCCACTCCGTCGAGCTGGTCTGGTTCCTCCAGGCCGTACTTGACGAGCAGGTGGAGGTAGTCCCGCTGGTAGAAGATCTTGCAGGTGACGTCAGGGTAGAGATCTCGAAGTCTGCGCACCTTTCGGTTCTTTCGAGTCACCAGCCGTTGGTTCATGGTGGTGATCTCGATGAAGACGTCCTCATCCGGCAGGTAGAAATCGGGAGCGAAGTAGCCGGTGGCGATTCCGTCCTCATCCCATGAGATCGGGAATGCCTTGGGCTCGTACTCCCAGTCGATCCCGTAGAAGTCCAGCAGTCGTGCGAACTGCCGCTCGCTGTTGTGGGCAAACGCCGTTTGGTCGGCTCGCCCACCCTCGAAGGTGGCGTCTTCGCTCAGACGCCCACCTCCGCAGCGTCCGCCTCTTCTTCTTGCTCGGCCCAGAGTGCGTGGATCTCTCCTTCGAGCTCCTCTTGGACAGGCCCAACGGCGATGCCGAACACCCCCTGGCCGCGCCGAAACACGTCGACCACCTCTTGTGAACTGTGCGCCGCATAGATCGTTTGTCCGTCCGAGAGCAGGGTCACGTCGGCGAGAGGGCGATCGGACTGCAGCTGTATGCGCAGAATCTCGATGGCCTGGCGGATCTTCTTCAGGCTCATGCCAGCATCCAGCAGCCTCTTGACGACCTTGAGTTGGACGACGTCGGAGAAGCCGTACAGCCGTTGCGACCCGGAACCGCGGGCCGTCTTGAGTGAAGGCCGCAGAAGGCCGGTTCTGGCCCAATAGTCCAACTGCCGGTAGGTGATGCCGACGAGGTGACACACTTGCGGCGCACGGAAACCTTGTTCGCTCACGATCTCGCTCCTCGTTTGCAGGTTACACGCTCGTAATTCGGCTCACCAAGTTACCGACTTGAGGAGAGAGTTGTCAACAACCCCTGTGGATAACTTCACGGCGTCAGGCGCTGCACACCTCGCTGAGACGCTCGAGCTGCCCGGGGCCGCCGACTCCGACGAGTACATCACCAGCAACGAGGACGAGATCCGGATCAGGATTGAAGTCCAACTCACCGGTCTGTACTCGTTCGACCGCGAGGACCATCGCTCCGGAACGTTTGCGAACCGCTGCCTCGCGCAGGCTCTTACCGGCGAGACCACATCCATCGCGCACCGCGACACGTTGGACCCGGTACTCGACCGGTCCTCTGCGAGCGACCAGGTCGATGAAGTCTGCCAGTTCCGGCTGGATCACCAGGGACGCGAGGCGTCGTGCGCCGACGCTCTGTGGGGACACCGCCCTGTCTGCCCCGGCGAGGAGCAGTTTGTGTTCTGCCTCCATGTCGGAGGCACGGGCGACAACCATCAGATCCCGGTGTAGCGCCTTGGCCGAGAGGACGATCACCAGATTGTCCGAGTCGGAGTCGACCGCGGCAACCAGAGACTTCGCCTTCTCGATACCTGCCGCTTCCAGCGTCTCGTCGTGAGTTGCATCTCCCTCGACGACAAGCGCTCCGGCGGCCCTCGCCTGCTCGGCGGCTTCACGGTCCCGCTCGATCACGACGCACGGCACCGAACGCTCCTGATGGATCTCCCACACTCCCTGGCCCACTCTCCCCCAGCCGCAGATGATCGTGTGGTCAGTGAGACGTCTGGTCTGTTGCTCCATGTGTGCTCTCCTCCTTCCGGAGATGTTCTCGACCGCCGTCTCCAGAACAGCCGCCGCCGTGAAAAACAAGGTCCCCACGCCAACAACGATCAGCGCCATGGTCAGGACGCGACCCGCCTCCGACAACGGCACCACTTCCCGAAATCCGACGGTCGAGATCGTGATCACGACCATATAGAGCGCCTCGATGAACGCGGCATGCTCGAGGACGACGAAGCCCAGTGTGCCCAGGATCACGACGGCCGTCAGAATCGCCGCCCCGATCCTGATCCTTCCCGGACCAGTCATGCTCCCGGCGGGCCTTCCGGGCCCACGAAGTCCTCGGGTGTTACGTCATCCAGGAACTCGCGAAACCGTTCGATCTCCGACTCTTCGTCTTCGTCCCTGATCTCGATCCCGGCATCCTCGATCACCTCGGAAGCGGCAAAGATGGGGGCACTCGTCCGCGCAGCCAGGGCAATCGCATCGGACGGTCTTGCCGAGAGGTGGATCTCTTCCCCGTCCTTGTCGAAAACGAGGTCCGCGTAGAAGACGGCGTCGCGCAGTTCGGTGACGACAACTCTCGAGACGGTTCCTCCCAGTGCTTCCGCGACCATTCTCAGCAGGTCGTGGGTCAGCGGCCGCTGTGGAACCAGGCCTTCCACGGCATACGCGATGGCGGTTGCCTCGACCGCTCCGATCCAGATCGGCAGGAACCGGGTGCCACCGGCTTCTCGCAAGAGCACGACCGGCTGGTTGGTAGGCAACTGGAGTCGCACTCCGACCAGTTCCACTGGGATACGCTCACTCACGGCGCCAGCCTATCACCGCCCGAAAGCGTATTCCGAGAGCGCATCCGCGTCGTCGTGAAGTGTCGCAAGGTCCAGTACCGCCCAGATGGATCGAAGGTTCCGGTATCGCCCTTCCCAGTCGAGACCGTAGCCCAGGAGGAACTCATCGCCCACCTCGAAGCCTCGGTACTCGACCGGGACTTCGACGATCCTGCGCGGAACCTTGTCCAGCAATGAGACGGTGCGAAGGCTCGCGAGTTCTCGCGTGAGGAGGAGCCGGCGAAGAAACGTCAGAGACAGCCCGGTGTCGATGATGTCTTCGACGATCAGGACGTCCCGGCCCTCGAGTGACGTCTCCGTGTCCATGGCGACCCTCGCCCGACCCCCTTCCCCGAACCGATTGAGGGAAAGGAAGTCGATCTCGCACTCCCCCGAGATCGCCCGCGAGAGGTCGCTGAGGAAGGGAAGGCAGCCGGTGAGCACTCCAACGAGCACGGGGGTCTTTCCGGCGTAGTCCGAGCTGATGGCCTTGCCCAGAACTGCGATACGCTCGTCCAGAGCTTGCTCGCTGATCACCTCGACGAAAGGATCAGCCATTGCCCAACAGCCAGGTCCAGTAGCGCCGCACCCAAGAGAGGGCATCGCGTAGCGTCGGGAGAGGAGGTGGCCCTGATCCGGTCAGCGTCGATTCACCGACCTCTTCCTCCGCGATCGTCGCGCTCACGAACGGAACTGCACCGCGGAACCCGGTTCGGATCGTCACAGGATCGTCCTTCTGGGCGAAGGTACTCACCGTCGACTCCGCCGCCAGTTTCTGTGTGGACGTGGGGGTTCGCCGCTGCGCGTAGGTGACCCCCTCCATGATCACGTCCACGATCCCGAATTCCGCTGCACCGTAGTCCAGCAACGCCGACGCGTCCGAGAAGCTGTCGGTGGAGCCCATCACCACCGCGTAGAGTCGCCTTCCCGACCGTTCGGCGGCAGCCACAAGCACAAGACCGGCCTTGCCCGTGTAGCCGGTCTTCACTCCGATGGCACCGGGGTAGGTTCCCAGTAGCTCGTTGGTGTTGCGCACGATCCTCTCGGTGCCGTCAGGAGCGTTGGGCAGGCGGACAGTTCTCGTACGAACGAGCGTGGCGAACACCGGGTTCTCCATCGCGGTTCGTGCAAGGCTCAACAGGTCACGCGCGGTAGTGAAGTGCCCCGGAGCATCCAGGCCATGGGGGTTCGCGAACTGGGTGTCCTCCAAACCGAGTTCAAGGGCCTTCGTGTTCATCATCCCCACGAAGTCTTCGATGCTGCCACCCACGGCTTCCGCCACCGCCACAGCGGCGTCGTTGGCCGACCGCACCAGCATCGCTGTGAGGAGCTCTCTGATCGTCCAGGTTTCGCCCACGACCAGGTTGGCCTCCGACTCTCCGACGCCGGCAGCTCGCTCTGAGATCGTCACCTCCTCATCGAGATCGGCAAGTTCCAGCGCAACGAGGGCAGTCATGATCTTGGTCGTGGATGCCATGGGGCGACGTTCGTCTGCGTTGTGTTCGGCAAGCACCTCGTCGAAGGTGTCGTCGTAGAGCAACCAGCTTTCGGCAGTAACAGGCGGCGGTGCCCCGGTGAACGCCCCGTAGACGGGAAGAGGGGGAAGCTGTTGCACGGCTCCCATGGCAGGTTGTGCAGTCATGGCCACAGCCGCGACACACGCCAGTAACAGGGCGGTCCGACGCATCAGACCGACACTCCCGCATCCGCCAGGTCCATCAGTCGGCCATCAGGAGTCTGAGTTCCTCCGACAGCGACGCCGCTCGCATCTTGGCGATCGCGTCCGCACAGCCGGCCAGAGTTTCGGCAGCACGCTGTCGCGCCTCCGGATTCCTGGCTCTCAGCAGTGGTGCCGTGAGGGCTTCGAGGAGCTCGCCGTCACGTTCGCTGGAGATGCGGACTGAACGGAGATGGCGTGCTTCGAGACCGTATGCGAGAAGGCGTTGTGCCTGGGATGCGACCGCGACCTCCTCGGCCGCGTATCGCTCAGGCGTCCCCGGCTCCGGGCGGAGAACACGATTGTCCACCAAATCGGCGAGCTGTCGAGAGGAGAGGCCGGTGATCCGACGCAGCTCCTTGTCGTCCACGACCTGGCCTGCAGGTTGAAAGAGCTGCTCAGGTGGAGGACCGGAGTGAGTCGGGACTGGCATCTCCTCACCCCTCTCCCACATCGTCAGCTTCGACTTGATCACTTTGAGAGGAAGAAAGTGGTCTCGTTGCTGCTGCAGAATGTATCGCAGTCGGGCGACGTCCTCATCAGAGAAGGACCGGTACCCGGAAGCGCTCCGCTTGGGTTTGATGAGACCTCGCCCTTCCAGGAAGCGAACTTTGGAGACCGTCAGGTCCGGGAATTCGCCCTTGAGGAGGGTGATCACTTCGCCGATCGAGAGCCCTTCACTCATTGCCCTTGGCCACCACGAGCCGGAACTTCCCCACGATCAACTCATCTCCGACCTGCAGAGACGTCCTGTCGACTCTCTCTCCGTTCACATAGGTCCCGTTCGTCGACCCTGAGTCCTCGATGTTGAGCCCGGATTCATCGAGAATCAGTCTGCAGTGCTGGCGGGACACCGTGATGTCATCAAGGAAGATCGCGGAGTCGGGATGACGTCCGAGTGTGGTCGTGCCCGGCTGCAGCACCCAACCCAAGCCGGCCCTCGGACCTCGCTTGATCAGCAGCAGGTACTCACCTGATGCCGTTCGCTCCGGTGGAGGGGCAGTCATGTCGGGCACGAACGTGATCGTCGGTTCGTGCTCGATCGAGATCCCACACACCGGACACACCGGCGCATCGTTGGGAATCTGTGCGTGACAGCTCGGACAGTGCATGACTCATATCGTAGCCGGGCCGAGCCGACCCGTCGCGTTGCTCTACGGCCGGCCTCAGCTCAGGCGTTCTCGGTCAATTCGGCGTACGCGCCCGCGTCGAGAAGGGCGTCGTACTCGCCGGTGTCCTCTGGCTCGATGAGCGCAATCCAGCCGTCTCCATAGGGACTCGTGTTGATGAGCTCGGGATGGTCGCTCAACCCCTCGTTGACTGCCACGACGGAACCTGACACCGGGGCGAAGACATCGGACACGGACTTGGTCGACTCAACCTCGGAGAGGGACTCACCTTTTGCGTAGCGGTTGCCCACCTCGGGAAGCTCAACGTAGACGATGTCTCCCAGGGCATCCTGAGCGAAGTCGCTGATGCCGATGCGGACCTTGCCGTCGGGTTCGCGTAGTGCCCACTCGTGGTCTTCGCTGTAGCGCCTGTCTTCCGCAACCTGCATGCGCATCCGCCTCCTTTGCGTCCCCGGCAGCTTACAACGCGCGGCGAAGGTCCCCGACGTACAGCGCGGCAACCCACCAGTAGAGAACGAGCCCGATGACCCCGAAGCCCCATGCCATGGCCAGGAACACATCGGGGAGCAACGAACCCTTCGCCACGTAGAAAGCCGGGATGGCTCCGTAGAGGATGAAGGTTGCCAGTTTCCCGAGCCAGCGCACGTCGAGTCTTCGACCGCGCCCGGCAAGCAGCAGCGCCCCGGCACCGACCAGAACCTCCCGAGCCGCTATGGCGATGCCGAGACCGAGGGGGATCACTTCGACGAACATGCCCCCGATGACGGCAGTCGCGATGGCGAGGCGATCGGCGAGCGGATCGAGGACTTTGCCGAGCTCGCTCACCTGGTCGAGCCGTCGAGCGAGGTAGCCGTCGATCCAGTCCGTCCATCCGATCAAGAGCAGCAACCAGCCGGCGAGAGCGAAATCAGACTTCCCAAACGCCAGCCACGCGAAGAGACCTACGCCAAACAGCCGAAGTGTCGAAATGGCGTTCGGAACGGTGAGAATCAGCGGCCCTGCTCCACGACGTAGCAGGCGACGAAGTGGTCGGGTGAGACTTCGACGAGCTCAGGATGAGGGTTGGAACGGCAGTGCTCCGTAGCCCATGGACAACGGTCGATGAACCTGCAGAGGGGAGGAGGATCGATCGCCTTGGTGATACCACCTTCGATCTCGACATCGGGTCGGTCGTAGCTGGGATCGGGAACAGGAACCGCAGAGATCAGCGCTCGGGTATACGGGTGGAGCGGATCGGCGAGCAGTTCCTCCGTCTTGGCGATCTCGACGATCTTGCCCAGGTACATGACGGCGATGCGATCGCACATGTATCGAGCGACGGCGAGGTCGTGAGTGATGTAGAGGTAGGAGACGCCGAACTCCGCTGCGAGCTGCAGCATGATGTCCATGATGGAGATGCGGATGCTCACATCGAGCATCGAGGTGGGTTCGTCGGCCACCACGAAGGCCGGATCGATGACCAGCGCGCGAGCGATGGCTACGCGCTGCCGCTGCCCGCCGGAGAGCTCATGGGGATAGCGGAACAGAAACGTGCTTGCCGGGGTCAATCCGACCATCTCGAGAAGCTCGGCCACCCGCTGTTCCCGCTCGGGGAGCCGGCCTATGCCCTGGACTTGCAACGGCTCGGCGATCGTGTCGAAGATCGTCCGGCGTGGGTTCATCGACTCGTACGGATCCTGGAAGATCATCTGCACTCTTCGGCGGAAGCGTTTCATCCCGTCTTTGGCGATGTCGGCGACGTTGAGCATGTCGTCACCGTCCCTGAGGAAGATGTTCCCTCCGGTGGCTGTCTCGAGTCGTGCCAGGATGCGTCCCGCGGTGGTCTTTCCAGACCCGGACTCTCCCACCAGGCCGAGACTTTCCCCAGGGGCGATCTCGAAGTTCACACCGTCGACCGCGTGGATGAACTGTGTGGCCTTGCGAAACAGGCCCCGCCCGACAGGAAACAGCTTCTCGAGGTTCTCCACCTTGATGAGCGGACCGTCCACGTGCTGCTCCACCGTCATGCCTCCAACCTCCCCAGCTCCGGCACCTGGTCCGAGTGCCAGCACGCGACGCGATGCCCTTCAGTTGCTTCATCAAATGGCGGCTCGTCGGTGGTGCAGATCTCGGTGGCCCAAGGACAACGGGGATGGAACCGGCATCCTGCCGGCGGGTTCTCCAGGTTGGGTGGTTCACCCTCCAGCGGTGCCAGCTTGCGCCGGGGTCCCTTCACACTCGGCGTGGAGGCAAGGAGCAAGTAGGTGTAGGGGTGGCGTGGCCGGGGAAACACCTCGTCGGTCGGTCCAAGCTCGACGAGTTTGCCGGCGTACATGACCCCGATTCGGTCGCTCACCTCTGCGATCACGGCCACGTCGTGGGAGATGTAGATGATCGCCATGCCCAGCGCGGACTGCACGTGTTTGAGTTCGGTGAGAATCTGATCCTGGACGATCACGTCGAGAGCGGTCGTTGGCTCGTCGGCGATGATGATCTTGGGATCACACGAGAGCGCCATGGCGATGATCGCTCGTTGCCGCATGCCACCGGAGAACTCGTGGGGGTACCGGTCCATCATTGCCGGGGTGAGGCCGACCAGTTCGAACAGCTCGGCGATGCGCTCCCGGCCTTCAGTCTCCATCATCTCGGGGAAGTGCTGCTCCATCGCTTCCCAGATCTGATCCCCCACCTTGTAGACGGGGTTCCAGGCGTTCATTGCTCCCTGGAACACCATCGAGATGTCGCTCCAGCGATGGTGTCGCATCTCGTCGTCGGAGAGGCGTGCCACGTCGGTCCCTGCCAAGAGCACCTTTCCATCGACGATCCGGGCGTTGTCGGCCAGCAGCCGGATCAGGGTCATCGCAACGGATGTCTTGCCACATCCGGACTCGCCGACGAGTCCAAGTGCCTCCCCTGGAGCCAGGGAGAAACTCACGTCGTCGACCGCTTGCACTTCTCCGGTCTTGACCGTGTAGTGCATGGTCAGATGCTGAACGTCGAGCACAGGTTGAGTCGCTCGTGCCGTGCCTTGATCGAGCGTCATGTCCCTACCGCTTCCTCAGTCTCGGGTTGATGATCTCGTCCATGGCACGGCCCACGAGGTAGAAGGAGCCTGCCAGCAACGTGACGGACAGACCTGCGGGGAAGAGCAGCCACCAGTAGCTCGCACTCGAGAGTAGGTATCCCTGAGAGTTCGAGAAGTAGATCATGATCCCCCAGCTCATGTTGATGTTCATGAGCCCGAGGAACGACAGCGTCGCTTCGATCGAGATTGCGTCGGTCACGGAGAACATCATGTAGAGGAAGCTCAATGGCAACACATTGGGGATGATGTGTCGGAAGATCAGGTGCATCCTGCCTCCACCGGCAACGCGTGCCGCGTCGATGAAGGGCTTGACCGAGACCGACAGCGCCTGTGACTTGAGGATGATTGCGGTTCCACCGAATCCGGACAGAACCCCGATGAGGACCGCCAGGTGCAGCAACTGGAACTGGATGAGCGCCGACAGCACGATGAGAATCGGCAGGAACGGCACCAGGATGATGAGGTCTGCCAGTCGCATGAACAGCGTGTCCACCATGCCACCAAAGAACGCGGAAACAGCCCCCACGGTGGTGGCGATCCCCACGGTCACGATTGCGGCCACGATGCCAAGCATGAACGCGGCTCGCGTACTGAACATCAGCTGGGAGAGCACATCCCTGCCGAGAGGGTCGGTTCCCAACCAGTGGGCGGAGGATGGTGGCGCGGGTTGAAGCGTGACGTTCAGTGTGTCCCCGACCTTGAGAAGAGGATTGATCAGACGGGCGCTGAAGAGGTCGACCTGCGTGGTCGGGTCGGTCACCTCGTTGTCAGGAACGATGACCTTCTCTTGGACCGGGGCGTCGTACCCGATCACCGGGTCGTAGACCCCCGGATCCCACACGTACTTCATCAGTAACGGATGCGACAGCGCGGCAAGACCGTAGATGACGATGATGGCGAGTCCCACGAGGCCGATTCGATTCTCGACGAACGACCCCCAGCTCTTGCGGAATCCGCGCCACGCGAGCTGTAAACGGATCCTCCAGAGGGGCATCTCGGTGACGGACGGCACGGCGGTCATCTGCTCGCTCATCCCTAGCCTCCCACTCGGATTCGAGGATCGAGATACATGTACAGGATGTCAACCACCATGTGCGCCAGGAGGGCGAGGATGGCGATGAAGGTGAACGCGCCGATCACCAGCGGAATGTCCTCGGTCGTTGCAGCCGTCAAGAGGGTCCGCCCCATCCCCGGCCAGGAGAACACGGTCTCCGTGACGACGCCGCCGCCGATCAAGAACGCCAGGCCGATGACGAGCGATGTCGTGACCGGGAGGAGCGCGTTTCTCGCCGCGTGACGATCCCGGATCACTCTCGTCGGCAGTCCCTTGGCTCTGGCCGTGAGGATGTAGTCCTCTCGCAAGGTCTCGAGCATGGACGCTCTGGTCAGGAGCATCGTGCCGCCGAATCCGATCAACGACAGGGTGATTGTCGGCAGGATCAGGTGGTCGCCGATGTCGAGTGCGAATGGCAGCAGCTCACTCCACCCTGTCATCCACCACACGACCGTACCCCCGATGAATACGACACGGCTCGCCCAAATGATGCGCGATCCGACGATCCTGTTGTGCATCCGCCTTCCGACGACCTCGGTCACCGTCAGCAGCACTCCGAGGACTGCGATCGTGAAGAGCATCCGATTGAACACGGCGTTCGCGTCGAGCCCTTCTGGTGCGTCGAGCCACTTCTCGACGGTGAGGAACTTCCCTCCGGGGAAGAGCTTCAAGTTGAACGAGAACGTGCGAATCATGACGAGCGCGAACCACGGGTAGAACACGGTCTGGAAGAAGACGCCCGTGATCGTGATGAGATTCTCTCCCCTCCTCCCCCGTCGCCATGCCAGCACCTTGCCGGACTTGAATCCCATCCAGAACGCAAGGAGCGTCGCGAAGACGAAGAGTGCGACCGTCCGGGGAACCCGCTCTTTGAGGATGTCGACGACCTCTCGGGGGTACTCGGAGAAGGAGACACCGAGGTTGCCGGTGGCGAAGTTCTGCATGTACCGGACGTATTGGTCCCACACCGAGCCGGTCAGACCTAGACGTTCCTGGAACTGGACCCGCACTTCCGGCGGGATCTTCGGGTTGGAGAGGAACTGGTCGCTGATGTCGCCCGGTTGGGCCTGGAGGAGGAAGAAGGTTGCGGTGAGGAAGACGAAGAACACCAGCACGTTTTGCAGTGTGCGTTTGCCGATGTACTTGAGCACATCCGCCTCCTCTGTCCGACGGGCTGTGCGAGCTTAGCACCACCCTCAGGGGCGTGACCGATACCGCAGCACCCAGAAATGAGGGGGAGGGCTTGCGCCCTCCCCCGAGTCAGCAGATGCGACCGACGTCAGTCGGAAATCTGCACGTCTGCGGGCATGCCATTCAGGTTCGCCAATCCATCCAACACGTCTGTGAAGGGGAAGATCAGCTCGTTGTTGTACGCCTCCAACACCGGTGTGGTGAAGAGGACGAGGTATGGCAGATCCTCGACGATCTTCTTGTCCATTGCCTTGACCGCTTCCTTGGCAGTCGGAATGTCCGTTGCTGCCAGGAACTCGTTGGCCAGTGCGTCGAACTCGTCGCTCTTGTAGCCAGGAGTGTTGAACCCTCCGTTGGCCGAGTCCTGCCACGAGGCGAAGAACGCTTCGTGGAAGTCGGGCAGCGCCGGGTTGCCGAGACCCCATCCGAGGATGTAGATGTCCCAGTTGGCCGCCGCGTCGCCCTCGGCGAACACCTTGTCGACGATGACGTTGAAGCCCGTGGCGTTGGCCTTCATGGGGATGCCCATCCAGCCGGCCCACTGGGCGATCCAGATCGAGGCCGTGGACCGCAACGGGTCGTAGCCCGGTCCGGGAGCCAGCAGCTCGAGCTCGGGAATCGCCTTGCCCTCAGGATCCTTGATTCCGGTACCGGTATCGGGGAGCAGGTTCCCTGCGGTGCTGTCGTCCCAAGCGGGCTCGACATCCCAGGTGAAGCCGTCCGCCTTCAGGTACTGGATGGCCTGGTCGAAGCGTTCCTGCTCGCCGAGACCCTTACAGATCTGTTCGACGTCAGGGTTCGCCCATGCGGTGTTCCCTTCGGGCACCAGACTGTAGGCAGGAATGATCGCTCCGCCCAGCAGGGTCTGGAGGAACTCCTTCTGCGTCAGGCAGGCGATCGCCTGGCGGAAGCCCTTGTACTTCATGGGGGACTTGCGCATGTTGAACGCCACGTACCGGAACCCGTTGGACGGGTTGGCAATCAGGCTCAGCTCTGGCGAGTTGAGCACTTCGTTCTTCAGTCCCGTGTTCAGACCGATCGGGTTCAACATGAACTGGATCTCGCCACTCTTCAGAGCGAGGATCGCGGCGTTCTGGTCTGAGTACACCGAGTAGATGACGTCCTTGGCATATGGGCCATCGCTGTACTGGATGGTGACGTCACCGGTTCCGGAGCCGTCGTACATCTCGTCAAAGCCCCTGGCATCGTTCTTCTGCTCGAACGTGCCGTCGCTGTAGAACGTGTACTGCGTTCCGGCGTAGTAGGCGTCGGGGTTGGCGACGTTCTTGGCGAACGCGCCGGGCTCCCTGCTGTCATAGATGAACTGTCCGGCAGAGGGCTCTCCCTCACCGGAGGCCGCATACAGCGTCGTGGACGGATCGTCAGAAGCTGCCGCTTCGTCGACGACGGACTGCCAGAAGTGCTGTGGCAGGATCGGCATCAGGCCGATGCCCATCTGCCATACGGCCAGGCCGGGCTCGCTCGAGAACGTGATCTTGACGGTGTAGTCATCGACAGCTTCGACGCTCTTGATGCCGTCGGCGGACTCGTCCACGTCGGCAGTCGCTGGATCGTCTTCCGAGTACAGCGAGAGTGAACCGGCCCAGTTGCCGCCGAGCTTGAAGTCGGGACCAGCCGTGTTGAACGTGAACACCACGTCATTGGCCGTCACCGGCGTTCCGTCCGACCACATGTAGTCCTGACGCAGTTCCTGCGTCACGACCCAGTCGTCGCCGACCTGTTCAGCGTTGTTCGCCGCGCCGGTCGCCAGGTCCGGCACGTGTTGCCATGACGGCGCCGCCAGCGTGAACAGCCCTGGGTGCTGGTTTCCGAGGACGTAGGCATTCCACACCGAGGACTCCGGGTCCATGTAGGCCCAGAAGTTGTCGGTGGTCAGGTCCTCGAACACGCCGAGTTTGTAGGTAAAGCCCGCCGCACCAGGCGTCGCCGCTGTCGTCGTCGTCGCAGCCTGTCCGGCTGTCGTCGTCGTCGCAGCCGGAGCCGCCGTGGTGGTGGTGGACTCTGTGGTGGTTCCCTGGCCGCAGGCTGCCGCGATCAGCGCAAACAGCGCAACGACCGCGATCCACGTCCAGAGCTTCCGTGAGTGTCTCACAGTGCAACCCTCCGTAGGTCTTCCCATTCCTTCTCGTTCGCCGCGCAAGCCTCCGCCCGAAGACAGTGCCCGTCGGGAACGTGAGAAAGGTTAGCCCCCGCGTGGCATCGCGCCAACAGGCTATGCCCAGGTTTTGGCAGCCTGCTCATCGCGTTGGGGAGGGATCTCTGGATCACTGCAGATCGATTCCGCGGTCCGTCCGCCGGCTGAGAAGGCAGTGAGCCCGCGAATCTGGTCGCTATCGGGCGGCAGCGTTTCGTCCGGCGTCCTTGCCTCGCTCAGACTCCGCTGCGGGCAGGGCGAAGGAGAAGATGCTGGTACCGGCTTCGTAGCGATAGGTGAGGTCCCCGCCCATGGCGCGGGCCAGCATCCGCGAGACATTCAGACCGAGCCCGACCGATCCGGAGACCGGGGTGTCGGTGTGCCCTTGCTGGTAGGCCTCGAACACGGCATCCCGATCCTCCTCGGGTATGCCATCACCGTCATCGCACACGCACACCCTCGAGGTCCCGTCGCTGCTGTCGACGATGACAGAAATCCCGCTGCCCCCGTAGCGAATCGCATTGGTGAGGAGGTTCCGCACGACCTGGCGAACCCGGGAAGGGTCGGCGATGACCGGAGCCGCGGTGAGGTCCAGCTTGATCGAGTCGCGAACTTCCTTCGCACACACGCAGCCACGAACGACCGCTCGCACTTCTCTGCCGAGGTCGATGCGCTCGGGAACAATGGTCATCGTCCCAATCTCGGCTCGGGCCGCAACCAGCAGATCCTCGATGATGTTGTTGATCTCCCTGCTCTGATCCCCGATGAGTTCTGCCAGCTCTGCAGTCTCGGCGTCGCCCCGGTCGCGCAGAACGTCGCGCAGTTCGTCGGCGAACCCGAGAACTACCGTGAGGGGATTCCGAACCTCGTGACTGACGGTTGCCACGAATCGGTCTTTGGCGCGTAGCAGAGACTCGAGGCGCCGATTGGCCTCGCCCAGCTCGACGGTGCGCTCCTGCACCTTCTGGTCGGTGGTTCGCAACGAGGCGTCCAGATTGGCGTACATGATGCCGAGCAGACCCCCGGCGATACCGAGGACGATAGGGGCGAGGTCGACGATCCAGGTGACGGGCTGGGCCGCGTGGGTTGCGGCGATCTGAGCGAATGAGAACGTGCCCCCCTCAAATGCCCATGCCACCGCGGGGAAGAGTGCACCGAACGCGACTCCGCCTACGACCCAAGCGCGAATCAGTCTCCTGCGTCGGTTCATCTTCACCTGTGTATCGGTGCCGGCCGGCAAGCGCTTTAGGGTCGAACGTCACAAGCGTCATGCGCCGGATGGAAGAAGAACGGGCTCCGACAGGGACGCTCACCCTGCGTTCTCCCAAAGCTCTTGGGGATTGTCCTCACCTCATGGTCGGTGACAACAAGAAGCCCCGGCGTTGTGCGGGGGCTTCTTCTGGTCGGGCTGGCCGGATTTGAACCGGCGACCTCTTGACCCCCAGTCAAGCGCGCTAACCAAGCTGCGCCACAGCCCGAGGATTCGACATGATACTCCCCTACCCACCCACCTGGTGCACCAGCCAGACGATTCCCTGCACGAGTCGGTACCCCAGGTAGACCGCGGTGAGCCCGACGATCGTGCGGAACCCGAACGGTCGGGGAGGCCCTTCGGCCTCCCCGGGTGAAGGGTTCTCAGGCGGGGATGAAGTAGACATCGGTCGGCTTCAACTTCGAGTTACGCAGGAACCGTGGCTGCACTTCCATCCCGATCCAGTCGAGGGAGGCGGCATCAGGATCGACACCCATCAACCTGGTGAGGAACAGTGTGTCCACGCCCTCGTAGCTGATCAAGGCGAGCACGTACGGTGTCTCCGGCAAGAACTCCTCAGAGCCGAAATGGCACACGGTGAACGTGTGCACGGAGGCCTTCCGGTCGGTGATGTCTACCCACTCGGTCTCCTCGCCCGTGTACATATCGTGGCCGCGCGGGGTCGCGTAGGTGTATCCGGTCTCGGAGTCGCGACTGGCGAGCAGCTTCTTGTTGGTGACACCGGCGAACCATGCACTGTCCTGTCCGTAGGAGTGCAGGTAGGTGATCGAGTATCCCTGTTCGATCTGGATCGGTGCCATCCGCTTGAGGAACGCCAGCGAGTCGGCGTCGGTCTCCACAGGGAATGGAATTCCGTGCACCGTGTACCCGCCGAGCGTCTCCGGCCGGCGGTCAGGCAGCTTCGCCATGTCAGTCCTCCCTTTCGAGAATGCTCACCGTGACGTACGTTCCCGTTCCGGCGTGTGAGTGGATCGCTCCGCGTTTGGCACCCTGCACCTGGAGGGTGGTGTCTCCGAAGTGTTCGCCGATCGAGCCTTGCAGCTGCCAGACCGAGAACACCGCTTGCATCAGCCCCGTTGCCCCGACCGGGTGTCCGCAGGCGATGAGTCCACCTGAAGGGTTCACCGCAGTGACGGGATCGTCGGGCAGCTCCAGTCCGTAGTCGATCCCAGGCAGGAAGGCTTTCCCTGAGGCGGCGAACGGCCCTCCTTCGCCATACCGGCAGAGGCCGAGATCCTCGTAGGTCTGGATCTCCGACGATGTGTAGGCATCGTGCAGTTCCACGAAGTCGAGGTCGGCCAGCGGATCCGAGACGCCGGCACGCTGGTAGGCCATGTTGCCCGCGGTGCGTCCTGCCCGGAACGAGTGGACTCCCGGGTACCGGGTGCCGGCCTCCCACAGGTCCTTGTAGTAGGCCCGGGTCTCGTCAGATCCCTTCTCCTGCTCTGTGGCGTAGTCGGCCATGAAGGTGTCATAGTCGACATGCGGGCGGTCAGACATGCGCATAGCGTCGGTGCCTCGGCCGATGCCGGCGACCTTGACGAGGGGACGCCGCACGCTCCCGCCGGCCTGTTCGAGTTTCGCCAGGCCTTCCTCGGAAGCGAGAATCGTCACAGCCGCTCCATCGGACATCACGCAGATGTCCAGCCGAGTCAGCGGCCACGCCACCATCGGTGCGTTCCGCACGTCCTCGATCGTGTACTTGTTGCGTTTCTGCGCGTACGGATTGAAGTAGGCGTTGCGATGGTTCTTCACCGAGACCGCAGCCATCTGTTCTGGCGTGGTGCCGAACTCTTTCATGTGCCGCGACACCATCATGGCGTAGTAGCCCGAGTAGAACCCTCCAACCGGGTAGTCCCACGAGACGTCCGATGCCAGGGCGATGAACTCGTTGCCTTTCCATGTTTCCACATGACTCATCGTCTCGAACCCGTAGGCCACACAAACGTCCATGTCCCCCGACGCCACCGATTTCCATGCCTCTTGGAAGCACAGGCCCCCGGTGGCGCCGCCACCTTCGACGCGATGGCTCGGTTTGGGCAACAGTCCCAGGTAGTCCTGGGCCATGATTCCGGCCATCAACTGGCGGCTGAAGTGATCGGAGAAGTAGGAAGCGACGGATCCGTCGGCCACCTGGGTGAACGACCGGAAGTCCATACCCAGATCGGTGATCGCGTCGTCGTACGCTTCTTTGATCACCGCCTGGAATGTCTTGTCCGGACGTGCCTTGGCGAACTTGGACACGCCACCTGAAACCGCATAGACCGTACGCATCGGTGTCCCTTCGTGGAATCCGTGCATCCTACCCGGAGCGGCGCGACCGGCGTCGAGCGAAGATCCTGATCGGTGTCCCCTCGAAACCGAACTCTGCTCTGAGTCGGTTCTCCAGGTAGCGGAGGTAGTCGTCGCCCGGTTCTTCACCCGACACGAACAGGATGAACGTGGGAGGAGCCGTTCCTGCCTGCACGGCGTACAGGATCCGTGGACGGCGCCCCTTGCGCACCGGCGGTGGATGGCTCTCCTGCCATTTGCGCACCAGTCGATTGAGCGTGCCGGTGGGTATCCGGGTTTCTCTCGATTCGAGGACCCGCTCGAGCGCATCGGTGAGGCGGTGAAGGCGTGCACCGGTCAATGCCGAGACCCTCAGCAGTGGGGCCCACCCCACAAACTGGAGCCGGTCGGCTACGTCGATCGTCACCATCTCTCTGTGTTCACGATCCGGCGCGTCCCACTTGTTCAGCAGCACGATCAGTCCGGCGCCGGACTCCGCCGCCGCTTGGGCGATGCGTTGATCCTGCTGGGCGACCCCTTCCACGGCGTCCACCAGCAGCAGTGCCACGTCCGCTTCGTCGAGCACCCCTTTCGCTCTGAGTACCGAGTAGAAGTCCGCGGAGTCCTTGACCTTCGGAGCTCTTCTGATTCCCGCGGTGTCGACGATCCGGTAGTCGACACCGCCCAAGTGGACGACGGCGTCGATCGGATCTCGGGTTGTGCCCGGTTCTGCCGAAACAAGAACCCGCTGTTCTCCCGTCAGACGGTTCAGCAGCGTCGACTTGCCCACGTTGGGTCGTCCGATGATGGCGAGGGTCGTGAGGTCTTTGTGGCTGGTCGCGGCTTCTGCCGGGAGGCCGTCCACGACTCGGTCCAGCAGGTCGCCGACTCCCCTGCCGTGGAGAGCGCTGATAGGAACCGGTTCTCCGAGACCGAGTTGCCACAGCGCCGCAACGTCCGCATCCTGTGCCGGTCCGTCTACCTTGTTGGCGACGACGATCACCCGACGGGGGGCGCCTCTGAGCATGGACGCGACCTGCGCGTCGTCATCCGACACTCCGGCTGTCGCATCCAGGACCAGCAGCACGACGTCCGCCGCCCCCAGCGCAGCCTCGGCCTGCGCAGCGATACCCGCAACAAGCTCCTCCTGCTGGTTGGTCTCCCAGCCGCCCGTGTCCACCAGCAGAAACTGCCGTCCTGCCCACTCTGCGAGGAACTCGCGGCGATCGCGCGTCACTCCCGGCCTCTCCTCGACCACGGCGAGCCTGCGGCCGAGGACCCGGTTCACCAGGCTGGACTTCCCGACATTCGGGCGTCCCACGACAGCCACAACGGGCAGACTGCTCACTCACACTCCTTCGACGGTCGGCGTGCCGGGATGCCGGCGAGGACACCAGGATAGGGGGTCTCGTTCCTGGGGTATCTCGTTACCATCATGTCCATGGTCGATCAGGTTGTCCTCGCCGAACCGCGCGGTTTCTGCGCAGGGGTCGAAATGGCCATCAAGGCCCTCACCTGGATGATTCGCGTCTTCGACCCCCCGGTCTACTGCTTTCACGAAATCGTCCACAACGAGTGGGTAGTCGCCGCCTTCGAGGACGTCGGCGTCGTATTCGTCGATCACATCGCCGAAGTGCCGATCGGCGCTCCGCTGATGCTGTCCGCCCACGGCTCCGCTCCCGAGGTCGTCGCCGGTGCCCAAACCCGAGCCGGGGTCGTGATCGACGCCGTCTGCCCCCTGGTCACGAAGGTGCACCACGAGGTCAAGCGCATGGCCGAGAGAGGCTTCGACATCATCTACGTCGGGCATGAAGGTCACGACGAGGCCACAGGGACCGTTGCGGTGGCTCCTGACGCGATCACCCTGGTGGAGCCGGGCGATCTGCTCGACACGTTCGAACCTGACGATCCTGCGCAGGTCGCTCTTCTCGCGCAGACGACGCTCGGTCTGCACGAGTGGCAGAACACCCTCGAGTCCGCCTCGGAACGGTTCACCGGCCTGGCCACCGCCCGCCGGAGCGACCTCTGCTACGCAACCACGAACCGGCAGGAGGCGGTCATCGAACTCGCTCGACAGGCTCCACTGATCCTGGTCGTCGGTTCGGAGACCTCGTCGAACACCCAGGCACTTGTGCGGGTTGCCAGGAGAAACGGTGCAGCGGCATACAGGGTCGACTCGGCCGCAGAGATCGAAGACGAGTGGCTGGTCGATGTCGACGTTGTCGGGGTGACCGCGGGCGCTTCCGCTCCCGATCATCTCGTTCGTGAGGTGATCGATCGGATCGCTCCGGAAAACGGTGTTCGACTTGCCAGGGTGACGCTGGAAGATGAGTACTTCCCCCTGCCACGCCAGCTGAGAGGCTTTCTCGGCGCCCTTCAATCCGCGGTCGAGGGTGGCTTCTGCGCGCGCTCTCCGGGCAACCCTGGCCCGCTCCAACAAGACCGGACGTGGACGGCAACCGAAGCTCTGGCTGCGCTGGATACCTGAAGAGCCCCTCCAGGAGGAGACGCCACCGGTGGGTTACGTTCCTGACGCCTCGAGAAGGAGGAGGATGCGGGCCACGACCTGCCCAACTTCCAGGTCCGAAGTGTCGATGCGAACCGCGTCCTCGGCAGCGGTCAGCGGCGACACGGCCCGCGACGAGTCCAACCGATCGCGGCGAGCCAGGTCGTCCTGGACCTCTGTGACTTCGGGCCCGTCGAGCTCACGGGCGCGACGCTGGGCCCTCACCTCCGGCCTGGCATCGAGAAACACCTTCAACTCTGCGTCGGGGAATACGACGGTACCGATGTCCCGGCCTTCAACCACCGCTCGCCCCCCATGCTCCTCGACCCATGATCGCTGTCGCTGGACCATCAGCCTGCGGACTGCCGGGTGGGCACTGACGGCCGAAACAAAGCCGTTGACGGCCTCCGAGCGAATAGCTTCGCAGACGTCCTCACCATCGATGAGCATGTGCCCGCGCTCGTAGCGCAGGCTGATGCGGTCTGCGAGTGCGGTGAGCCCAGGACCTGCCGACACTCCTTCGCGCAGTGCGGCGAGGGTGACGGCCCGGTAGAAGGCCCCGGTGTCGAGATGGGCGACGGCGAGTGCCTCTGCAAGTGCCCGGCTGACCGTCGTCTTCCCCGACCCTCCGGGCCCGTCGATGGCGACTACGAGATGATCCATGGCCCGGCAACCCTAGACGGTCCCCTCATGAGTGAGCCGTTTCCGCCCACCCATCCCCAACGATGGCCGACATGTCCTCATAGAACCCCGGCCACGTCTTGGCGACGCTCTCCGCGCTGTCCACACAGAGGCCAGGCGTTCGCAGGCCGGCGACCGAAAACACCATGGCCATACGGTGATCATCTCTTGCATCGATTCTCCCCGGCCGAGCCGTTCCTCTCCGAATCGTCAGAGACGACCCGGTTGCTTCGACATGGGCTCCGACTGCCCGTAGCCCTTCAACCAGTCCGGTGAGACGGTCACTCTCTTTCGTTGGCAGCGTCCCGAGGCCACTGATGCTGGACGTTCCCTCCGCGAAGCCGGCTGCGATCGCAACGGTCAGGGCTCCATCGGGGGCATCACCCATGTCGATCTGTACCGCACGCAGCGTTTCGGGCCCGTGTACCGCAACGCCATCACTCCCCCACTCCACTCGACACCCCATCTCGCCGAGAGCGTCGAGAACGAGGAGATCGGGTTGATAGGGAGACCGCGTCAGCCCCGGAATCGTGACATGGCCACCCGTGAGTGCGGCCGCCAGCGCGGGATACCCTGCAGATGCTGCATCTGTGGGAACTCGCATCTCGGTGGCCCGGTAGGGGTCGCCACCGGGCACGATCAGCGATCGCTCGCCAAGATGCGCATGAACGCCGAAGCGGCGCATCACATCCGCGGTCATCTCGACGAAGGGCCGGGAGGCAAGTGAGTCCCATTCGATGCGCAAACCGGCTTCGATTGCCGGTGCGATCAGTGCCAGGGCCGATACGAACTGACTGGACGTGCTCGCGTCGACCTGCACCCGTCCCCCGCGCAGATCACCCCCACGGACGGCAATCGGAAGGCTGCTGCCCTCGATGCTGGCTCCGATCGAACGTAGAGCGTGCAGCAGCGGTTCCAGTGGCCGCAACCGGAGCCGCGGCGTCCCGTCGATCGTGACGGTATGGGTGCCCAGACAGGCGACCGCGGTCAAGAAGCGACCGGTGGTTCCGGACGCTCCGGCGTCGACCGCAACTGCGCTCTCGCCGATGGTTCCTCCCTCGATTTCCACTGACCCTTCCGCCACGCGCACGGTCGCACCGAGTCGACTGAGGCCCTCGATCATCGCCTGTGTGTCGTCGCAGACGGGCACCCCTTCGATCCTGCTTGTCGCGTGACTCACAGCTGCAGCGACCATCGCACGATTGGCGATGCTTCGCGAGCCCGGAACCGTGATGGCTCCTTTGGCGACTCGAGGTTGAACACACCGTCTCATGGCGACGCGGCAGAGTAGAGGCTCCGTACCTCGTCAAGTGTGAGCGGACGGTGCTCTCCGGGCTTGAGCTCCCGGTCTCGCAGAGGTCCGATCGCCGTGCGGATGAGACGCTCGACGGGAAGCCCGACTGCATCGCACAACCTGCGCACTTCTCGCTTGCGGCCCTCCCCCATCACGATCTCGAGCAGCGCACGCCCCTGGCCCCGGTCGAGGATGCGGATGGAGTGTGCCTGTGCCGGCCCGTCTTCGAGTTCGACACCCTCACGGAGTTGACGAAGCTGTCGGGCTGACGGCTCTGACGCGACAAGGACCGTGTACGTCTTGTCCACACCGAAGCTCGGATGCATCAACCGGTGGGCCAGATCACCATCATTGGTGAGAATCAGCAGGCCCTCGGAGTCTGCGTCGAGGCGACCGACCGGGTAGATCCTCTCGTCGGATGCGACGATGTCGACGACCGTCCTGCGGCCATGCGGGTCGCTGGCCGTGCTGACCACTCCTCTCGGCTTGTTCAACAGGTAGTAGACGAGGCCCGGAGCCACAGGTAGGGGGACGCCGTCGATCAGCACAGCAGCCGTTCGTGGATCGATCTTCTGCCCCAGATGCGCCTCCACTCCGTCGACGGTCACTCTTCCCTGCGAGATGAGTTCCTCTGCTCCGCGTCTCGACGTGAGACCCGAATGCGCGATGAGTTTCTGGAGACGTTCGTTCAAGTTCGGAAGGTTTCCTCGAGGGACTCGACGACATCCGATGGTGGCACGTGATCCGCGAGAGGCGGGAGTTCGTCGAGCGAGGAGAGACCGAGCTTCTCGAGGAACAGGGCGGACGTTCCGTAGAGCGCAGGGTTGCCCGGTACCGACAGTCGCCCTCGCTCCTCGATCAGACCCCGACGTTCGAGCGTACGAACGGCGGAGCTGGAGTCCACCCCGCGAATCTCGCCGATCTGCCCGCGAGAGACCGGCTGTCGATAGGCGACGATGGAGAGAACCTCGAGCGCCGCCGCCGACAGTCGTGTCGCGCTCGGCGTTGTGGCATAGCGCTCCAGGTACGGTCGTAACTCAGCTCTCGTGTAGAGGCGCCAACCCCCACCGGTCGTGCGCACCACGAGCCCGGAACCGCGGTCAACCAGCAGCTCTCCCAGCTTCTCGAGTTCGTCCTGTACACGCTCGCTGCTCAGTTCGAGCACTTCGGCAAGTTCCTCCACCGGGACCGGTTCCTCGGCCACGAACAAGATTGCCTCCAAAGCAGCACAAACCTCAGCCCCACTCACTCGAAACCTCCTGACTCCTTCCCGTCGCCTTGACCCGGATTTCTGTGAGCCAGCCGTCCTGTTTCGCTTCCACGACCCCCCAGCGAGCCAGTTCGAGCAAGGCCAGGAAGTAGGCGACGACATCGACGCTGCGTTCCGCGTGGGCAACGAGATCAGAGAAGTCGGCCTCCGCTGCTTCGCGGACACGGCTCTGCAGGTCTGCCATGGCGTCTCCAACCGAGGGAAGGTCGAGATCCATATGGTCGAGATCGGGTTCGAGGTCTGTGGATTCCAGCAGCCTTCGAGCCAGCTCGGCCAACCCTGCGGCGTCGACATCGAGCACCGTCTCGATGGGCCCCTGATCCAAGGTGAAGTCCAGACCTCCCGATCGGGCCAAGTAGCGGCCGGCCTGCTCCGCTCGGTACGCAATCACCGCAGCGACGTCCTTGAAGGTCACGCACGCGAGCAAACGCGACAGCAGCCGATCTCGTTCTTCCATCAGGGCGAGTTCTTCGTCGAGATCGATATCGCCGTCGACGGGGAGCAGCCGCCTTGCCTTGAGCTGTATCAGCGTCGAGGCGATCAGCACGAACTCGCTCGTCACATCCATGTCGAGTTCATCGAGGGTCTGCAGCATGGCCAGGTACTCGTCAACCAGGTCGACCAGGCTGAGCTCGGTGATCTCCAGCTGCCGCCGGGTAATCAATTGCAGGAGAAGATCCAACGGTCCCTCGAACACGGGAGTCTTGACTTCGTAGGTCTTCACAGCGGCCTCATCGTATTGCCATCGAGAAGAGGGTTTGTGCCTTTCGGTCGGCGCGCTGCAGGACTTGCCAATCGTCATCCGCGAAGGCGGGTGGCTGTGGCCCATGATGATGCCGGGCGAACGCTACGACGAGGGCCTCCGCTCCGACCTCTTCGAGCATGAGCGCGCCGATGGGACCATGCTCGAGATAGGTCCGGAAGCGCCCGGCCACCGGGAGATGCAGTTTGGCGAGGACGCTTGCCAGCGATCTCCCCCAGACTCCGAGGCCGGACCGCTGCTTTCCAACGTCGTGGAGCAGAGCGGCCCTGCGGAGCCCGCCCCTGCCTTCGACGAGGCGGGCTGCAGCAATGCCGTGACGTTGATCGGCATGCGGCTGGCCGAAGAAGAGTGCACGCTCTCCTTCGGATTGGAGCAGGAGCTCGGCTTCCTCACGGAGGCCGTCGTCGAGAGGTCGCGCCGTCAGAACCTCGAGGAAGCGTTTCGCGAGATGAAGCCAACTGCCGAGTTTCATGCCAGGCCGGCCAGTTGGGCGAGACCCCGGATCGGCCACATCAGGATTCGAGAGAATTGGGGAATGAACAACAGAGCGAAGATGATGAGAAGTCCGAACGGTTCCACCGACGACCAGAGCTTCCGACCGCGGGGGCCGAGGGCGAGAGGGAGGAGACGGCTTCCGTCGAGCGGCGGGACAGGGAGAAGGTTGAACACCGCCAGGACAACGTTGACGTAGGCAAAGGACCAGACCACTACCGCGGTCCAGCCCGACGTATATGGCAGAAGGACCTGCCCGCCAAGCAGGGCGAGCACGATGTTGGTTGCCGGGCCGGCGAGACCGACGATCGCCATGTCGCGGACAGGCTTGCGCAGTCTCGATGGGACGACAGGGACGGGTTTCGCCCAGCCGAAGACGGGGGCACCGGTGAGCGCGAGAACAGCGGGCAGGATGATCGTCCCCATCGGATCAACGTGGACGAGAGGGTTGAGGGTGATCCTCCCACCGTCACGTGCTGTCGGGTCGCCGAACCGTTCCGCTACCCAGCCGTGGGAGACCTCGTGCAGGATGACTGATGGCGCCAGCACGCCGATGAAGATGATGCCTTGGAGGACCGGACTCAAGAACGGTTTTTGCAGTCGACGCAGAACACGGACTCGGGACGGGCTTCGAGACGAGCGTCCGGTATTGGTTTGCCACACCGATC
Organism: uncultured bacterium; assembly: GCA_965549635.1. GTDB lineage: Bacteria > Actinomycetota > Acidimicrobiia > Spongiisociales > UBA4744 > CBEVHI01. Next base: position 28,175 of record CBEVHI010000005.1, read on the forward strand.
GCAGATGCCGTAGGTTCCTTCTTCGATCTTGGCCAATGCTCGGTCGATCATTTTCACCCGACGAGCGAGGCCGCGAACGATACCGATCACCTCGCTTCGCTCGGCGGTCGCTGCACCGGCGTCGGCGAACGAGTCGGAGAACTCCACGTCCGAGCGCAGGTTCCCTCGGTCGGTGGCGCCCAGCTCATCGAGCCGTTGAACCAACTCGTCGCGTTCGCTCGTAAGGGTCGAACGGATGTCGTCCATTGTTCGCTCACCTGCTCCGTGGGTGTGACATGACATACACCTCATAGAGGTGCTGAGGTGACACTTTCGTGTACACCTGCGTGGTTGAGATACTAGCGTGCCCCAGCATCTCCTGGACGGTTCTCAGGTCGGCACCGCCTTCCACCATGTGGGTCGCCGCCGAGTGACGGAGAACGTGGGGCGAGACCCTCCGGACGTCGATTCCCGCTCTCTTGGCCTGACCTCGGATGATGTACCACACGCCTTGACGGCTCAGTCTCGCGCCACGGCCGCTCAGGAACAGGGCGCCAGGATCGGGGCGTCCTGCTTTGAGCTGCATGCGGTCCGGCAGGTAGCGCTGGATAGCCTCGACCGCGAATGCCCCCACTGGGACGATTCGCTGCTTGGACCCCTTCCCGGTCACGAGTGCGGTGCGTTCCTCGAGATCGATACCACTCAACTCCATGGACGTCGTCTCGCTGACCCTGGCACCGGTGGCATACATGAACTCGAGGAGAGCCCGATCTCGACGACCAAGCATCTGGGACAGGTCGGGGGTCTCGATGAGTGTGATCACTTCGTCAACGGTGAGCGCCTTGGGGAGCGCTCGTGGGAGCCGCGGAGTCTCGATCAGAACCGTCGGGTCCTCCTCTCGCATCCCTTCGGCGACGAGGAAGCGGTGGAACCCACGCAGGGCAGCCACCTTCCTCGCAATCGTCGACGCCGCATATGAGGCCGCGTGAAGTTCCGCGACGAACTCCATCGCAATCCCCGGTGTGCTCGCCCTGTCGCCGAGGAACTTCAGGTACTGCTCCAGGTCGCGACGATACGCCGCCACCGTATTGGGGGAGCGTCCCTGCTCGGCAGCGAGGGACGCGAGGTACTCCTCAACTGCGATGGCGTCATCCACGGTCACTCTCTCCGAGCAGCGAGTGCCTCCGACGCGTCTTCGTAGTCGAGGCCCAGGCTGGTGGCAACCGCCTCGTTGGTCACCGATGACCCAACCACGTTGAGGCCGGGCAGCAACTCCGGATGCTTGGCGATGGCCCCCTCAACGTCATCCTTGGCGATCGACAGCACATACGGCAGGGTTGCGTTCGTGAGTGCGTACGTGGAGGTCTGTGGTACGGCGCCCGGGATGTTCCCAACGGCGTAGTGGACAACGCCGTGAACCACATAGGTCGGCTCGCGGTGCGTCGTCTCCCGGCTGGTCTCGAAGCAGCCTCCCTGGTCGATGGCGATGTCGACCAGGACGGCCCCTCGCTTCATCTCCTTCACCATCTGTTCCGTAACCAGTTTGGGTGCCGCGGCTCCGGGGAGAAGGACGGCCCCGATGACCAGATCCGCATCCTGGACCTGCTCTTCGATGGTGAGCGTGTTCGAGGAAAGTGTCAGGATCCGGCCGCGGTAGAGCGCATCGAGAGCCTGCAGTTTGGTGCTGTCCTTGTCGAGCACGACGACTCTCGCCCCGAGACCGGCAGCCATCATTGCGGCATTGGCGCCCGCCATTCCCGCACCGATGACCACGACCTTGGCCGGCATGACCCCCGGCACACCCCCGAGCAGGATCCCACGGCCTCCATGTGCCTTTTCGAGGAAGTAGGCCCCGGCCTGGGTGGCCATCCTGCCGGCCACTTCCGACATCGGAGCGAGCAGGGGAAGCGCCCCTTCGGGCAACTCGACAGTTTCGTAGGCGATCCCGATCACGTCACGCTCGAGCATCCCGGCGGTGAGGTCCGGATGAGCCGCCAAGTGGAGGTAGGTGAACACCACCTGCCCCGCCCGCAGCATGGCCACCTCTTGCGCCTGTGGCTCTTTGACCTTCAGGATCATGTCCGCGGCAGCGAAGACCTCACCAGCGGAAGAGACGACCTTGGCTCCCTGACTCGCGTACTCGGTGTCGTGGATGGTTGATCCCTCTCCGGCATGCGACTCAACGACAACGTCATGCCCGTTCCCCACCAGTTCGCGGACGCCAACGGGGGTGATGGCGACTCGATGTTCGCCAGGTTTGATCTCGCGAGGCACTCCGACAATCACAGTCCTAGCTCCCTTCTCAGTGCGTGAAGTCCGATCAACGTCTTCACATCCTTGATCTCTCCTGCATCAACCCTACGCAGTGCCTCACGAATCGGCAGCCGAACAATCTCCGCAGCCTCCTCTTCCAAACCCACGGGACGGATCGGCACCGGCTCGAGGTCCTCCCCCTTGAAGATCCAGATGTCTTCATCGGAGAAACCCGGAGTGGTGTAGATGTTGCCCAACAGGGTCAATCGCCGCGGTCGGAAACCGATTTCCTCTTCGCACTCACGTCTCGCGGTCACCTCCAGGGGTTCGTCACGCTTGTCGCGTTTGCCCGCAGGGATCTCCAAGAGGCGACGGCCGACAGGGATACGCTCCTGCGCGATCAGGATCACCTCGTCTTCGAGCACAGGAACCACCGCGACTGCCCCAGGATGATTCACCACTTCCCTGGCGGCGTGCCGGCCGTCCTGCATGTAGTGGCGACGTTCGAAGTGGAGGAAAGCACCATCGGCGAGATAGCGCCGGCCGATGAGCCGCAGCTGTGTCACTGCTTCTGGGGCTCCGGGATCCCGGTCTTCTCCACTATGGCTCGCAGTCTGGCTCTCCTTGCCGCGGCTGCTCGAATGAGACCGAGGAACAGTGGATGCGGCCCGTCAGGACGTGACTTGAACTCAGGGTGGAACTGCGATGCGATGAAGAACGGATGTTCCGGCAGTTCGATGATCTCGACGAGTGAGCCGTCGGGGGCGGTCCCCGACAGCCTCATGCCGCCGGCCTCCAGGTCTTTGCGGTACCGGTTGTTGACTTCGTAGCGGTGCCGGTGCCGCTCGTAGATCAACTCGTCTCCGTAGAGGGCCCGGGCAAGGGACCCTTCTACGAGTTTGGCTGGATACAGCCCGAGCCGCATCGTGCCTCCCATATCGGAAACGTCCTCCTGGCTTTCCATGAGGTCGATGACCGGATGCGTTGTGGTCGGGTTGAACTCTGAACTGTCAGCGTCGGCGAGACCCAGTACGGAGCGGCTGAATTCGATGACGGCGCACTGCAGGCCCAGGCAGAGGCCAAGGAAGGGAGTCCCCGACTCGCGTGCGTACCGGATAGCAGCGATCTTGCCTTCAATGCCGCGAATACCGAACCCTCCCGGCACGACGATGCCGTCGACACCCTCGAGATGTTCCGATGCGAGCAGCCCGCCCATGTCGTCGCTGGGAATCCAGCGCAAGTCGAGACGCAGGTCCGAGCCTGCCGCCGCGTGGCGCAGGGCCTCGACGACCGACAGGTAGGCGTCGGGAAGGTCGACGTACTTTCCGACCAGTCCAATCGTCACCGGTTCGGTGGCTCGGTGAACGCGTTCCACCATGGCTCGCCATGCCCCAAGATCCGGCGCTGGGGCCTCCAGGAGAAGACGTTTGGTGACGACATCGTCGAGTCCCGCTTCGTGCAGTTCCAGCGGTACCGCGTAGATGCTCTCCGCATCGAGGGCATTGATCACGGCGTCGCTCTCCACGTCGCAGAACAAGCTGATCTTCTGGATAGCGTCAGGGCCTATCGGTCTGTCGGAGCGTACGACGATCACGTCGGGATGGATCCCCCGGCTTCGTAGCTCGGCGACCGAGTGCTGCGTCGGTTTCGTCTTCAGTTCCTCGGACGCGGCGATGTAGGGAACGAGGGTGACGTGCACATAGGCGGTGTTGTGCGAGCCCACGTCCTTGCGCAGCTGACGGATGGCTTCGAGGAAGGGGAGACTCTCGATGTCGCCGACCGTTCCTCCGACTTCGGTGATCACGACGTCGACGTCGTCCCGATCGCCGATCCTCTTGATGCGGCGTTTGATCTCATCGGTGATGTGGGGGATGACCTGGACGGTGCCGCCGAGGTAGTCGCCGCGCCGCTCCTTCTGGATCACGGACAGGTAGACCGATCCGGT
>CBEVHI010000006.1:0-31813 GCA_965549635.1 uncultured bacterium
TCACCGTACGAGGGAAGCTCATGGGCAGGACGTTCGATTGGAAGGGTCGGCTCGGACCGATGCGCCTGCGTGTCTCCGATACCACCTTCGAGCCGTCGACCATCTCGTCGCTCCTCGCCCAGTCGCTGCGCATCGAGCCGGGAGACGTCGTCATCGACGTCGGCTGCGGATCGGGGATCCTGTCGATCATCGCGGCCAAGCTCGGTGCCGGTCGGGTGTTCGCCGTCGACAAGAGTCCCGACGTCGTCGAAGTCGGAACCGACAACGCCTCCGAACAGGGTGTAGCCGACAGAATCACGTTCTATCAGGGGGACCTGTTTGCGCCGATCCCTGACACCGTCGAAGCCGATGTGATCATCGGTGATGTCTCCGGGATCCCTGACGATCTCGCCGATGCCAGCGGATGGTTTCCGACCAAGGGCGGTGGCGGACCTCGCGGCAGTGAACTTCCCATCCGCATGCTCGAAGAGGCCAAGCGGCGTCTTCGCCCGATGGGCAGGTTGTTCCTTCCCACTGGCTCGCTCCAAGATGAAGCGGCCATCCTTCAACGGGCGAAGGCTTTGTACACGAGAATCAAGAGCCTCGCCGACCGACCGATCCCCCTCCCCGGCAACCTTGCCTCGAGCGCTGCCCTCAAAGCCTTGATCGACCGCCAGGTCGTCAACGTCACCCAGCGGGGGTCACGCTTCCTGTGGAACGCCAGGGTCTGGGAGCTGTCCTGATCGGTCGCGGTATGGCGAGGCCGGACAAGCCTCACACGACCCAGGGGATGAGCCGCTTGGTCACCTGCGAACGGTAGGTGGCATAGCCGGGGTAGTGCTCCATGAGGCGCCGTTCCTCGAAGTAGGCCTTCGACCAGAAGAACACAGCACCCGCAACGCCGATGAGCAGCGCCACAAGACTGCGTCGGAACAGCGCCGCCCCCACCAGCATCTCGACGATCCCCCCGTAGATCGGATGCCGCACCAGCCGGTACACACCCAGCGCGACGAGGCGCGCCGACGACAGCGGCTCCGGGTACGGCGTCAGGTTGACACCGAGATGCTGCAATCCGAGGAGCGACTGGACAGCTCCGGCGACGGCGAGGATCGCTCCGAGCCAGACAGTCGAGGCCGGCCACGGCAGAGATCGCGCATCCGTGAGCAGGGCGACGAGTGACGCGACCAGTACCACCCCCTGGACGGCCACCCACCAGCCCCCTTTCGATGCGAAACTGTCATGTCGTTCGCGCAACCGGAGTCGCGTCTTGGTGAGCTCCTGTCCCGACACTGCGGGGAGCAGCGCCGCGACCTCGCCCCCATCCGGTGTCGCAGCGTCCGGCATCACTTCGAGGAGTGGTTCGAGCACGAATCTTCGCTCGGCAAAGCGGGGATGGGGCACCGTGAGCCGCTCGTCATCGACCTCCTGTCGCCCGTACAGGATCACATCGAGATCCAACGTGCGCGGTCCCCAGCGAATCGTCCTCAACCGGCCTGCCTCACTCTCGATGGCCAGCAGCGCATCGAGCAAGGCGTGGGGCTCCAGATCGGTCTCGATCGTCGCGACTGCGTTCAGGTACGGTCCCTGCTCGGGTCCACCGACCGGAGCCGTCTCATAGACCGACGAAAGCGCCACGATCGTGCCGAGATTGGACAGCTCCCCGACGGCGAGGCGCAGATTGGCGATCCGGTCTCCGAGATTGGAGCCGATGGCAACGGCCGCGACGGTCATCGACCCTGTCGAATCGTGACGGAGACGTCGTCGAACTCCAGGGGGATCGGTGCCTGCGGCTTGTGCACCGTCACTTCCACCTCGTCGACTCGACGGTCCTCGAGAACGAGGTCCGCGACCCGACTTGCCACCCGCTCGATCAGATTCCACCGTTCGTTCGCGACCCGATCGTGGATCGCCAACGACAACGCGCCGTAGTCGATCGTCGCCAAGAGATCATCGGTCGCAGCGGCCGTCTCGAGATCGAGAGAGATCACCACATCGATGATGAACACTTGGCCGGCGGCGTGTTCTTCCGGGAAGACGCCGTGGTGTGCGAATACCCGGATGCCATCGAGTCTGATGCGGCCGTCCATGAGAAGCTCAGGCTCCAACCGGGACGAGCGCCCTGCCCTCCGGACCGAGCGGCCGGCCAAGAATCTCCTGGATCACCGCGATCGCGAGAATCGGGTCGGTGACCAGCTTGGAGTGGACAAGGTATCCGGCGAGAAGGCCGGCCATCGTGTCATCGACGAGATCGCGATGCACGAGCACGACATTGTCCGGTTTCAACAGTGCGGCATCCAACGTGGCGAACACACGCTCGACATCTTCCTGCTCGTATTCCCCAACCAGCGGCTCGTGGTAGACCGTGAACCCGGCTTCCTGGTAGTTCGCCACATTCTGTCCACCGGCCAGCAAGGTAACCACTGTGTTGATGCTCGCCTCGGCGCGCAGCCAGGTGATCTCCTCCTCGCGCCGCACTCGCCGGTGTTGAATGCCGTAGCCACCGATACGTTCACAGACTGCCAGGCGACCTTTGATCACCCACGTGAACGCCCTCGGTTCCAGTCCCGTCATGACAGCTCGCCTCCACGTCGAACCATAGCGTCGGCGACCTGCACGGCAGGTCGTGAAACGGCAACATTGTGCACCCTGACGACGGAAACTCCCGCAGCGACCGCCAGAGCAGATGCCGCCGCCGTAGCAATGTCGCGATCCTCAGGGTCTTCTTCCCCGGTCAGCGCACCCAGAAACGACTTGCGGGAAGCTCCGATCAATACCGGGTACCCGGTCCCCACGAGCACGTCGAGGTGTCGGAGGAGAGCAAGGTTGTGTTCGAGCGTCTTCCCGAACCCGATGCCCGGGTCGACAGAGATCTTATCCGGGGCCACACCACTGCGGATAGCGAGTGCCGCCCGCTCGACGAGGAAGTCCCTCACCTCGGCAACGACATCATCATACGTCGGGTCGGCCTGCATCGTTCTGGGCGTTCCCTGCATGTGCATGAGGACCAGACCTGCCTGGTATTCCGCGACAACAGCGGCCATACCCTCGGACCCGAGTGCGGAGACGTCGTTGACGATCGCGGCACCGCTTTCGAGCGCTGCATGTGCGACTTCGGTCTTCGCCGTGTCGATCGAGACCGTGAGACCGGCGTCCGAGAGGGTCTCGACGACCGGCAGAACACGTCTGATCTCCTCGGCAGCCTCCACAGGATCGGCACCTGGCCGAGTCGATTCTCCACCAACGTCGACGATGTCCGCCCCCTCAGCTGCCAACCGAAGACCCAACGAGATGGCGCGTTCCGCCTCGAAGAACCGGCCTCCATCGGAGAACGAGTCGGGTGTCACGTTGACGATGCCCATGATCAGGGCTCTGTCGGGTAGGACGGCCCCGCGGACGTGCCAGGTCATCGGTTGGCGAACAGGAGCGAGAAGGCCTCAGAACGGGTGGCGGCGCTCTTCGCGAACGCGCCTCTGACCGCGGAGGTCGTGGTGACCGCACCGGGTTTCTTCACGCCGCGCATGCTCATGCAGAGATGCTCGGCTTCAATGACGACCAGCACGCCGTACGGGTCGACAACCTCCATGAGCGTCTCGGCGACCTGGGTGGTGAGCCGCTCCTGCAGTTGGGGCCTGCGGGCGAAAGCTTCGACCAGGCGCGCCAGCTTGGACAGTCCGGTGAGTGCGCCCTTGGGTAGGTAGGCGACGTGAGCCGTCCCATGAAACGGGATGAGATGGTGTTCGCACATCGAGTAGAAGGGGATGTCCTTGACCATGACGATCTCCCGGTGCTCCTCTTCCACGAACACCGTTTCGAGGATTTGCTTCGGGTCCTGGCGGAGCCCTCCAAAGACCTCGGCGTACATGCGAGCGACACGCTCGGGTGTCTTGGCCAGCCCCTCACGCTCCGGATCCTCTCCGATCGCCTCCAGAATCGTACGGACCGCGCCCGCGATCGCTTCGAGGTCCGGAGGTGGGGCCATCAGACGGTCTCCGAGTCGGCAGCAACCACTCCGTTGGCGGGAGGTGTGCTCCCGGGAACTCTGATGCGGATCCCATCACTGTCGGTCGACTGCCACTTGGGTACGTCCTTGAAAATCTCTGCCACTTCGGCGGCATCGATCGTCTCTTTCGCCAGCAGGACCTCGGCCATCCGATCGAGAGCTGCCCGATGGGTCTCGAGGATCTGGCGAGCTTCCTTGTGCGCCTGTGAGATCAGCTTGCGGACTTCGGCATCGATGAAGGCCGCCACCTCGTCCGAATAGTCCTGCTGACGGCCGTAGTCACGACCGAGGAAGACCTCGCCGTTGGCGTGCCCGTACTTCATCGGTCCGAGCCGGTCGCTCATCCCGTACTCCATCACCATCTTTCGAGCGACGTCGGTCGCCTTGTCGATGTCGTTGCCTGCGCCCGTGCTCGGATCGTCGAAGACAAGCTCCTCTGCGGTCCGGCCGCCGAGCAGCATCGCCAGCTGATCGACGAGTTCGGAACGGCGCATGATGTACTTGTCCTCCTCGGGCAGCGACTGGGTGTGGCCGAGTGAGCGGCCCCGGGGAATGATCGTGACTTTGTGGATGGGGTCGGCCATGGGAAGCGCCCACCCCACGAGGGCATGGCCGGTCTCGTGGTAGGCAATGACCTTCTTCTCCTCATCGGAGATGAGTCTCGTCTTCCGCTCCGGGCCGGCGATGACCCGCTCGATCGACTCCTCGAGTTCGTCCATCGCAATGAGATCCTTGCCGCGACGGGCAGCCAGCAAAGCTCCCTCGTTGAGCAGGTTGGCGAGATCCGCCCCGGTGAATCCCGGAGTCTGACGCGCAAGGACCTCGAGGTCGATGTCGTCGGCGAGTGGTTTGCCGCGGGCGTGCACGGCCAGGATTGCGGCCCTGCCCAGCAGGTCAGGACGGTCGACGACGATCTGACGGTCGAATCGGCCGGGACGCAGCAGGGCAGGATCGAGGATGTCGGGCCGGTTGGTCCCTGCGATCACGATGACGCCGGTGTTGACATCGAATCCGTCGAGCTCAACGAGGAGCTGGTTCAGCGTCTGTTCGCGCTCGTCGTGACCGCCCCCGAGACCCGCACCGCGGTGCCTACCGACGGCGTCTATCTCGTCGATGAACACGATGGCTGGAGCCTGCGCCTTGGCCTGCTCGAACAGATCCCGAACCCGGGATGCGCCGACTCCGACGAACATCTCGACGAAATCGGAACCCGAAATGGTGAAGAACGGCACGCCGGCCTCGCCGGCCACGGCTCGGGCGAGGAGCGTCTTGCCGGTGCCAGGTGGTCCGAAGAGGAGCACACCCTTGGGGATCTTGGCGCCCATCGCCCTGAACTTGTCCGGGGTCTGGAGGAACTCTTTGAGCTCGGTCAGCTCCTCAACGGCCTCGTCGACTCCTGCGACGTCTGCGAAGGTCACCTTGGGCATGTCTCGCGATACCTGCTTCGCGCGAGACTTGCCGAACTGCATCACCCGATTGCCGGATCCCTGCATCTGCATGAAGATGAACACCATGAAGCCGATGAGGAACAGCCACGGCAGGAACGTGATCAGGATCTCCCAAAAGCCTGCCGGCTCGGAATCGACCTTGACGTCGACGCCGCCTCCCCGCAACGCGGCAGACAGCTCGTCCTCATCCTCTTGGAGGTAGTCGACCTTGTAGTCGGGTGTGTCGTCGACGGATCCGACGAATTCGCCGGTGACCACTTTGGATTTCTGCAAGATCGTCGCGGTGGCGACCTTTCCTGCGGCGATGTCATCCCAGAAGTCGCTGTAGGACAGTTGGTCGGGCTCCGCGGACGCGCCGAGATACTGCTGGAGGAGCACCAGCAGGATCATCGCAATCATCCCGTAGATGAGAATCGAGCGGATAGTGCGGTTCAAACGAGTTTCTCCTCGAGCCAATTGGCCCATGCCGCGTTCTGCAGCGTGGATGCCTCATAGTATCGCCACCAGAAGGCTACGAAGTCAGGGATACCTGAGCAGCCAACAGCCTACAGCCAACAGCCAACAGCCAACAGCCAACAAAGCTCCCAGACCAACGCGTCCCGCAGCAACGTTCTTGCTGTCAGCTGTCAGCTGTCAGCTGGTAGCTGGTAGCTGGTAGCTCCGCGCGAAGCGAGTCTTACTCGTCGTCTTCCACCATGACGGCGATGTGGGGTAGGTTGCGATACTTGCCCGCGTAGTCGAGTCCGTATCCGATCACGAACTCGGGGCCGATCTCGAACCCCGTGTATTTGACCTCGATCGGGATCCGCTGGATATCCTTTTTGACGAGCAGCGCCGCGATCTCCAGTGACTCGGGATGGCGGACTCGCAGGCTCTTGAGCAAGTAATTGAGGGTCAGACCCGAATCGATGATGTCCTCGACGACCAGGACGTGGCGTCCTGCGATCTCCTGATCGAGATCCTTGAGGATCCGCACCACACCCGACGTCTTGGTGGCTGCGCCGTATGACGACACAGCCATGAAGTCGAATTCGACGGGGATCTCGACGTGGCGAGCGAGGTCGGCCATGGTGATGAAGGCGCCCTTGAGCACTGCGATCATCAGCAGGTCCTTCCCGGCGTAGTCCGACGAGATGGCTTCGCCCATCTTGGCGAGGGCGGCTTCGATTTCTTCGGCCGAAATGAGCGTTTTGCCGACCTTCACGCATCCTCCCGAGTCGCGCGGACCCAAAGGTAGCGGGTCGTCGACGATTCCACCCATCCGAGGTGAGCACGACGCACTCCGGGTACCCAGACGATCCGATCGTCGGCATCGGCGACCACCGGCCAGAGGCTCCGAACTCGAGGCGGAAGGCCCGCCTCGGCCATCGCTTCGGACACCTCCTTGTGCCCGCCGGCGATGGCGATCAGGTCATCTTGCCTGATCGTTCGGACGGTCATCTCGGAAGCGACGGCGGAAGCTTCGAACACTTCGACAGAGGTCCCCAAGGGCAGCGCCTTCGGACTCGCCTCCTCCACCCATGCCTGCAGCGTCCAGTCACCGAACCGGACGTCGCCGGGAATGATCCAGCGAACCGGTGGTGGAGAAGCGGTGTCTCTCGACGCCAACAGCACGATCATCGCCCGGTCGCGTTCGACGGAGACACCCCCGGTCAGCGACGCTCTGTCCGCCACACCTCCGGCGACATCGAGCACGAGGCGCACATCTCGGGCGGCACCCGCGTAGGGACTGTCGACGAGACGGAGAGCGCCACGAATCGCGCGAGTGGCGATCGCGTCGTCAACCGTCGTCAGCAGCGCCGCCGGCAGCCCAACGGTTCCCCCCGAACTCCGGATCGGCACTTTGGCAGTCCTCTCCTCCAGATAGCTGCCCTCAACGGCCAGCGCTTCCGCCGACCGTGCCAGCGTCGCTTCGAGCGACGGGTTGAACCGGCTCTCGAGGTACGGGATCGCCTCACGGCGAATGAGATTCCTGCGAGGTCCAGCTTCGAGATTCGCGGGGTCTTCCACCCATGGCAGGCCAAGCAACGTGGCGAGTTCACGGGTCTGCGACCGCGACACGTCCAGCAACGGACGAACGATCTTTCCCCGACGACGAGGAATGCCGGACAGACCATCGGGTCCGGCCCCCCGCAGAAGGTTGCCCAGCACCGTCTCAGCCTGGTCGCTGCGGGTGTGGCCGGTGAGCAGCACCTCGTCGGGGCCCAGGCTGCCCAGCAATGCTTCGTATCGAGCCTCCCTCGCACGCCCCTCCGGAGACGAGCCGCTTCCCACATCCACCTCCAAGATCTGAAGCGGGATTCCGAGATGCTCGGCGATGGCGATCGCCGCCGTGCGAACCATCGGGGACCCGGCGAGACCGTGGTCAACGTGGACGGCCCGGACATCGTTGTCCTCCTGGAGGGCAGCCCACGCACAGATTGCGCTATCCGGGCCGCCGGAGAGGGCGACGGCACAGGAACCGGACGGAGTGGTGGCGGCGGCCAGCACCGCGTCGGTCAGTGCCCTCAGGCGACGCGAGTCAGCCATCGGACGGGCTCGTCGATTTCTGCACGGGTTGGAAGCATGTCGGGGCTCCGCCAAGCAATGGCAATCGTGTCCGACCCCGCTTCCCTTTCGACCGTCTTGATGAACCGCTCCCCCAGTTCGTACTGCTTGAGCTTCATCTCCAGACCCGTCAGGCGGAAGAACGCTGCGGTACGAGGATCCTTTCGGCGCTGCTTGAGAATGCCCGACATTCGCGCCTGGGAGACGAGCATCCCCTCGCCGATCCGATCCATGATCACATGGCCATGTCCCTCGAGGAGGGACATCAACGCCTGAACTCTGTCCACGAGATCACGCTGTTGTCTGTTGGCAAAGAGGCCGAAGAGGCCTGTCTCGCCGATCAGTGGCCCTCCCGACCGGGAGGCGTCGCGCAGCTCCGTCGCCACCCGGGCCAGCCTGCCCGGTTCGGGCTCAGCGGTGGCGATCAGCGCCCGTACGAGATCGAGGAAGTACTCCCTCATCCAGGGGACTCCGACGAACTGCAGGCGGTGAGTGCACTCGTGCAACGCCAGCCAGAGTCGAAACTCGATGGGTCGGAACTGGTGGTTCCGCTCCATGGAGAGGATGTTCGCCCCGACGAGGTAGATCGTGTCGCCGTTTAGCTTCGTGGGAAGCGCGAGCTCATACTGTCCGAGTACGCGTCGCGCCATGACACCGAGCAGAGCCCCGGTCTCGGCAGCAACCACTCTCCTCGAGAGCGCACCTGCCCCCTGTCCGACGGGCCCAAGCTTGGAGAACCGTTCGGCGAGTCGCTGCTGAACCGGGTCCATCAGATGCGCGAAGAAGGCCACATTGCGTTCCGCCCACTCCGCCCGAGAGACGACACGGACTTCGGGGGTACCGGTCGAAGACAATCCGGTGGCTTCGGCGACCAACGGCTGGGCTCGGGCCACGAACTCGGGTGCCTGCTGCTCGAGGAGACGCTCGTGGTACGACGCCCCGAGTGGATGGCTGCCGGCGACGGTGGCGGCGAGCCGGGTCGAGAGCGCCCATGGAATCTGTGTCACGCGGGCAGCTTAGGGGACCCGCGGGAGGTGACCACTCGGCAACAGAGACTCGACCCCGGCGATGCCTGGGAGTCGGTCAGTCCCCGAAACCCGGCTCCTGTTCCTTCAGGAAAGCCTTCAACCGGTCGACTACTTCCTGCTTGGGTTCTTCCTGGACGCGTTCGCGGATGACGACCTTGAGGTGTTCTTCGAAGTGGAACGCCTTCAGACACTCGTCGCAGTGGCGAAGGTGCCGCCTGATCTTGGTCTTGTGCACGAATCCCATCTCGTTGTCGAGATACAGGTAGACGCTGGCGATGGCATCTTCGCAGTTGCGCTTACTCATGTTCGGTCCCGGTCAGTCCGCGTTCCCGTGCAAAACCCCACAACGCTCGTTCCAGGGCTTTTCTTCCACGATGCAGCCGGGACATGACCGTCCCGATGGGCACATCCATGATCTTGGCGATTTCCTTGTAGGAGAACCCTTCGACGTCGGCAAGCAGCACAGGAAGGCGGAAGTGTTCGGGGAGCGACTCGACCGCCGTCTTCACGTCCTCGTCGACGAAACTCTCGAGGACCTCTTCTTCCGCACTCCGGGCAACCTGGCCAGAGTCGCCGAGCCGTCGGTACAGGTACAGATCCTCGATGTCGCCGAGGTCCGTTTCGGTGGGGCGACGCATCTTCTTGCGGTAGCGGTTGATGTAGGTGTTGGTGAGGATCCGGTACAGCCAGGCCTTCAGGTTCGTACCGGCGGTGAAGGTGTGATAGGCACGATACGCCTTCAGGAAGGTCTCCTGCACGAGATCCTCAGCGTCGGCAGGGTTGCGGGTCATGCGCAGCGCCGCGGAGTACAGCTGCGAGGCGAACTGCATCGCGTCCTGCTCGAAATCCTTCTGGTCGGCCACGTTCCTCCTGTCGGATGCTGACACTACCGGCATCCTTCACTCAGGACGAACCTCACAAGACCGGCACACTTGCCTCATTGTCGCTGACACGACAGAGTGTTCGAGCAGCCTTTCCGCATCTGAGACCCATGCGGGAGTGGCTCGAGCTTGTCCGCCGAGGCACGAGGACCCGGACGCTATGATGCACGCCGCGCCGGAGTAGCTCAGCGGTAGAGCAGCTCACTCGTAATGAGCAGGTCCGGGGTTCGATTCCCCGCTCCGGCTCCCTCGAAAGCCCCTGTAGTTGCAGGGGTTTTCGGTTGTTCCCAGTTATCTTGTGGTCACCAATGGGACCCTGGGATCACCACGGGACCACTTCGTGAGGGGTCTCGCTCTTCCCAAATGTGCCTTCTAGAATGGTCACATCGGCGTCACGAGAAGTTTTCGTGAGGAAGCTCACCACCGGAGCGATCTTTCTGGCCCTCCTGCTGAACGGGTGCAGCAGCGGAAGCGCCGAGCTGGCGACCACGACGACACAACCTGCGACTACCGCCATTTCCAAGAAAAACGTCGAGGTCTTCATTTGGGTCTACGACACCTGGAAGACGGCTACAACATACTCAGGAAGGGCGAGACCGGCTGACCTACAAATGCATGAGCCATGCACGCTCACCCAGATGCAGTTCGTCAAAAAGGATGCCCAGGTTGTTCTCAGGGATGCCAACAGCGGCGTCACCGTAGCCATCGGAAACCTTGAAGCGGGAACGCTCAACCACGGGATCATCCCAGAGCTGTTTCCGCCTTCCGAAGAGGCTCTCTTCTGGGCGTGCGAGTTTCATGCAACTCTCCACGATGTGCCACTCGACAGAGACTTCTACTCGCTGAGTATCACGGGCGACTACAACCCGGGTTGGGCCATGACATACTCTCTGGCAGACGTGAAAGAAGATGGCGGGCTTCTCATGACCCTCTCCCACTTCATCTACCGATCCCCTACATACCATGACCGGTATCGATGATGGAACTCTGAGCCAGAACCGTCTCGGAGGGCATGCTCACCCGAACTCGGTCTTCAGGTCTTCCTTCTCACTCGTAATGAGCAGGTCCGGGGTTCGATTCCCCGCTCCGGCTCCCTCTACACCGGAATCAGTTCGGTGAACAGGGCCGCCAGCACCAGTTGCGGACGGAGGTTCGCCCGCAGGTCGGGCACCGCGGCCAGCACTCGTTCGGCGTTGGCGACCGCGTCCCTGGGTTGCACGAGGGCCAGTGTGGCCGCCGGCACGTCCCGGTTCCTCACCGGACCCGCGTACTGTGCCGATGCCGCGTCGGCGTACCAAGATGCCAGAATCTCCAGCCCGGCCACGAGGAGTGCCCTGGAAGCCTGGCGAAGAGCACGCTCCTGACGATCTTTGAGTACCTTGCTCGAGCCGGTGTGTGTTGCCGCCGCCTGCTCCTGTCGCTCACGAACACCCTCGAGGAGCGGATCCGCTGCAGACATGACCTGCTGAGCAAGCCGGAACGCCATCCCCGGATGAGCGGAGACCTGCAGCGGGATGGCCAACCACACTCTCCGAAACTCTGCCACCTCCGGGCGCATGGCCAGGTCGAGCGCCAAGCCCGGCCGTCCCCCGGCGATGCGCGCCACATCGGACGCCTGCGCCGTGTCGATGCCCTGCGCGACGAGCGCGTCGGCGAGATCTTCCTCCCGCAGTCTGCCGAACTGAATCGTTCGACAGCGGCTCGCAACCGTCGATGGCATGTCTTGTTCAGACTCGGCGACGAGGACGAACACCGTCGATGGCGTGGGCTCTTCCAGGGTCTTGAGCATCGCGTTGGCGGCTTGATCGGTCATGGCCCCGGCCTCTTCGAGCAGAATGACCTTGCGATCGGCCTCAACCGGGGCCAGCATCGCCTTGGTGATCGCCGCACGGGCCTGATCCACCGACAGCGCCGCCTGACCCTCCGGCACGACGACGGTGACGTCCGGATGATTGCCATTGAGCACGCGCCGGCACGTTGGACAGACTCCCTCGTGGCCACCGTGTTCGGGACACAGCAGCGTCGCCGCGAACCGACGGGCGACGGTGCTCTTGCCCACGTTCGATGGGCCGACGAACAGGTATGCCTGGGCAGGATGCTGCGCTTCGCTTTCGAGGAGGTTGCCGATCGGGCCGTGCCCGACGATGCCGTCTAGAAGAGCCATCTGTCCCTCAGCACGGCCATGACCTCATCGGCGACACGGTCAGCCGCTCTGCCGGCATCGACGAGTACGAATCGCATCGGCTCGTCTGCCGCCAGTTCCGCGTAGGCATCGGCAACTCTGCGCTGGAACTCGACTCCCTGCCCACCAATCCGATCGGCGACATCCTGGCGAGCGAGGCCGACTCGCGGGGAGACCTCCAGGAGGATGACCAGTTCCGGCCAGACGCCCTGTAGGCCGGCCTGATTCACCGCCTTGACCTCTTCAATCCCGAGACGTCTCGCCCCGCCCTGGTAGGCGAGCGACGAGTACACGGACCGGTCGCCGATCACCCATGACCCTCGGGCCAGGGCAGGTGCGATCTTCTCTTCGGCAAGTTGGGCCCGTTGGGCCGCAAACAGCAACGCCTCTGTCCAGTCGGACATGTCCTCGCCATGGAGCAACACCTGCCGGATACCTTCGCCGATCGAAGTGCCTCCCGGCTCGCGCACAATGAGCACGTCGTCACCGACCGCTCGAAGGCGCTCGGAGATCGCAGCCGCGATCGTGCTCTTGCCGGCACCCTCAATGCCCTCGAGTGCGATGTAGTGACCCACGTTCACTCTCGCTCCTTCCGACGCCGGCCACGGATCGACGTGAACGTATCAGACGCGTCCTCGAGCGACCGTAGTGCCTCATCCTGGATGCGGGGCCGAGGAAGCGTCGAACGCATGTTCCACAAGGTAATCGCGCCGGCGAAGGCAACGAAGCCGCCGCCAATCACCATCGCGCTGCGAATACCGCTGGAGAACACTCCCGGTAGCTTCCCTTCGAGGATGGCGGCCAGGAACGCCGATAGGGAAATGGAGATCAACAGTGCCGTCCTGGCGAGGGTGTACAGCGCGGCGAAGGTGCGTCCCCTGAGCTCGTCGGTGACCTGCTCGTGCAGGTGGGTGAATCCCATCACGTAGGAGGATCCGGCTCCGAGGCCGGCCAGAAACGCCCAGAAAGCAGCCCCGGCGACCGAGCGAGACAGCGCCGCGGCCGTGATCGTCAGGCCGGTCTCGAGAAGACTCAACGAGAAGACCACATCCCGGCGGAAGCTCGTGCTGCCAATGGTCGACAGCCCAATCATTCCGACTCCGACGCCGGTACCCAGCGCGGTGACGAGCACCCCGAAACCCGAACTTCCCGAGTTCAGGACGGAGCTGGAGAACGGCTGACCGAGGGCGAAGAAGATGCCGGCGCCGAACAGCGCCGTACCAATCCCGGCGATGACGCTCCTGACCGATCGTTCCCGAAGCACGAACCGGATCCCTTGCATCAGGTCCCTGAACGGCAGCTTCCAGTCGAGTCTGCCGGTGGCCTCACGGTCCGGGCTGACCTTGGGGCGAGGGATGGCGATAGTGGCGATCAGCGAAGCCGACGCAACGAAGGTGGCGGCGTCTACGGCGAAGGCCAGCCCGGTGTTCGATCCGAACGCCCCGAGGATGTGCGTCAGCTCGGAGACGCCGGCGAAGATCCCGAAGGCGGCCGAGCCGAGAGGAAGGGTCCCGTAGACGGCGACCAGGCTGAGGCTGTTGGCCCGCATGAGCACCTTCTTCGGTACCAGGTTCGGGATACTGGCTTCCCGGGAAGGCCCCCAGAACAGCGCCAGGACCTCCATGAGAAACGAGACGAGGAAGAGCTGGGGCAGCGTGTGGACGAACACGAGCGACACGGCGAGCAACGCCCGCCCTGCGTCGCAGACCACCATCGTGATCTTGCGATGGAACCGGTCGGCCAGCACGCCGGCCGCAGCCCCGAAGAGCCCCGGCAGCATCCGGGCAGTCAACGGCACGAGGATGCCGGTAACGCCCCCTATGGCGTCGGCGAGGGCAATCGTGGCGAACAGAGCTATCCAGTCGCCGAAGCTCGATGCCAGCCCTGCCCACCACAGGCGCGCGAACGGTCCCCGGCGCACCAGGCTGAGCGAGCTCGGAGTCGGGTCCCCCTTGCTTTCCATGTGCGTCACGATACTCGCCGACATGGTGTCCACAGCCTCGGCATCGACTCCGAACGGAGGGGTCCGGATGGGGGCCACCTTGACTTGTGACCCAGTTTCCTGATAATCATGACGGCCGTGTCCAAACCACTCATCATCGTGGAGTCGCCTGCGAAGGCTCGTACCATCTCCGGATTCCTGGGATCCGGCTACACCGTCGAGTCGTCGATCGGCCACATCCGCGACCTGCCATCGAAAGCCTCCGAGATCCCCAAACGCTACCGGGAGCAGCCGTGGGCCCGCCTCGGCGTGGACATCGACGAGGACTTCGCTCCCATCTACGTTGTCCCTGCCTCCAAGCGCGAACAGGTGCGGAAGCTCAAGGCGGCGCTCCAGAACGCGGACGAGGTTTTCCTCGCAACCGACGAAGACCGCGAAGGCGAGTCAATCGCCTGGCACCTCCTCGAAGTCCTCAAACCCAAGGTCCAGGTCAAACGGATGGTCTTCCACGAGATCACGAAGCGTGCCATCACCGAGGCGCTCGAGAACCCGAGGGAACTCGATACGCGCCTCGTCGACGCTCAGGAGGCCCGACGGATTCTCGATCGGCTGTTCGGCTACGAGGTCAGCCCCGTGCTGTGGAGGAAGGTCCAGCCGAGACTCTCTGCAGGTCGCGTCCAGAGTGTCGCTGTGCGCATCGTCGTCGAGCGTGAACGCCGGCGGATCGCCTTCCGGTCGGCGGCGTACTGGGACCTGCTCGGCACGTTCCGACCGCAAGAAGGCGACTCGTTCAGCGCGCCGCTCACGGCCATCGATGGTGCCCCGGTCGCGTCGTCCAAGGACTTCGACGCGGAGGCGAATCTCACCAAGACCACGGCGGTCCTTTTGGATGAGGCAGCGGCGACGGCGCTGGCAGAGGCGCTCGAAGGAGGACAGGCGACGGTGCGCTCGGTCGAGAGCAAACCGTACCGCCGCTCTCCCTACCCGCCGTTTCGCACCTCAACACTGCAGCAGGACGCCGGGCGAAGGCTTCGCTTCTCGGCTTCTCGCACCATGCGGGCGGCGCAGCGGCTCTATGAGAACGGCTACATCACGTACATGCGCACCGACAGCACCGCCCTGTCCGATTCTGCCGTCAAGACCGCACGCCACACCATCAGCGAGCAGTTTGGCGCAGCGTATCTTCCCAAGGCACCCAGGGTGTATCGCAACAAGGTCAAGAACGCTCAGGAAGCCCACGAGGCGATCCGACCGGCCGGAGAGACGTTCCTCTCCCCTTCCGACGTCGGTCACCGTGTCGGGCCGGACGAGGCCAAGCTGTACGAGCTGATCTGGAAGCGAACAATCGCATCGCAAATGGTCGACGCCGTCGGCGAGTCGGTTCAGGTTCGCCTGGAGGCGTCAGCGTCCGACGGTCGCATTGCCGGCTTCGGTCGCACCGGCAGGGTCATTACGTTCCCAGGGTTTCTGAAGGTCTATACGGCGAATGGCAACGACAACGGCGAGTCCGATGAGACACCGCTCCCCCAACTGGAGGTTGGAGACCAACTCGCCATCACCGCCATGGAACCGAAGGGGCACGAGACCAAGGCCCCGGCCCGGTTCACCGAGGCGTCGCTGATCCGCCGGCTCGAGGAACTTGGGGTCGGACGGCCTTCGACGTACGCGTCGATTCTGACGACCATCCAGGACCGGGGGTACGTGTGGAAGCGCGGCACGGCCCTCGTCCCGACCTTCACCGCCTTCGCGGTCGTGACGTTGCTCGAACGTCACTTCTCGAACCTCATCGACTACACGTTCACTGCCCGCATGGAAAGCGACCTCGACCGGATCTCGCGTGGTGAAGAGCAACCGGTCCCCTGGTTGAAGCGTTTCTACTTCGGGAACGGGTCGCCGGGCCTCAAGTCGATGGTGACCGGCCCCCTCGAGGAGATCGATCCGCGCGAGATTGGATCGATTCCCATCGGTAACGATCCGGAGGGGACTCCCATCTTCGCCAGGGTGGGCCGCTACGGCCCCTACGTCGAGCACGGCGAGGACAAGGTCTCGATCCCCGAGGACCTGCCGCCCGATGAGCTGACGGTCGACAAGGCGATGGAGTTGCTGGCAGCCCCCGACGATGAGCGCACGCTGGGTGTCGACCCGGAGACCGGTCTCGAAGTGACGCTGCGAGTCGGCAGGTTCGGCCCCTACGTGCAACTCGGCGAGCAAGAGGGCACGTCGAAACCCAAGCGAGCCTCCTTGTTCAAGTCGATGGACCCCGCCGACGTGACCCTCGAGCAGGCACTGCAGCTTCTGAGTCTGCCCCGCGTGATCGGCGTCGATCCGGCGGACGAGGAGGAGATCGTTGCGCGCAACGGCAAGTACGGGCCGTTCATCAAGAAGGGCACCGAGACACGCAGCCTCGAGTCCGAAGACCAGCTTTTGACCATCACGCTGGACGAGGCGATCGCGCTGCTTGCCCAGCCGAAACGTAGGCGTGGGCAGCGAGCTCCGGCCGCGCCACTGCGCGAAGTCGGTACCGACCCGGCGTCCGGCAAGCCAGTCGTCGTGAAGGACGGTCGCTACGGGCCCTACGTGACCGACGGTGTGGTCAACGCCTCGCTGCGCAAGGGCGACGCTCCAGAGTCGATCACCATCGAACGCGCTGCCGAGCTGCTCGAGCTGCGCCGGGAGCGCATCGCTCGCGGCTGAGCGAGCCGTCGGTACCCCCGCGGTATCCCCGAACCCAGGGCTCAGGAGTACCGCCACGGTACCTACGAGCCCTGGGTTCAAACGACCCCCTAGAGATTGTCAGCTGCAAGCCCCAAGATCAGGACTATGCACACAGACAAGTCCATTCTCGACCTGGCGGCGATGCAGGGGGGCGTGATCAGGAAAGACCAGGCGCTCGAACACGGCATGACCGCGAGGATGATCGGAAGGAGAGTCAGGGCTGGCCGGTGGCAGGCGGTCGCACGATCTGTCTATCGATTGATCGACATGCCGGAGCCGTCCAGCCTCCTACGAGCAGCAGTTGCCGGCCTTCCTGGGGCGGTGGTCTCTCACGAGTCTGCCGCCGAAGCGCTTTCGATTCCGTACGTTCGTCGTGGCCTCGCGGTGGTCTCCGTCCATAGCCAAACGACGCATAGTTTCCCTGGCGTGACCGTCCATCGCTGTCACGATCTCGACCAATCCCACATCGCACCTGTCCTCGGACTACCGGTAACCACGAGGGCCCGAACCCTCATCGACCTGGCGGCGCTCTTGCGCCAGAGCCACCTCTCGGCGATCTTGGACGACCAACTTGCCCGCAAGCTGCTCACAGTCGAGACCCTCGAGCAGACCGCTGCTGGAGTGTGGAGACGAGGGAAGCCGGGGTCCGCTTCACTCAGGGTCCTGCTAGCAGAGCGGCTCGACTCGCCCAACCAGAGCGCGAGCAGGCTGGAGCTCCTTGGCCTCGATGTCCTTCGAGATGCCAATCTCCCCGATCCTGCAGTCGAGTACCCGATCCCGTGGGAGGAGAACCGCAGGTTCGACGCTGCATATCCGGACGCGAGACTTGCGATCGAGTGGGACTCCCGTCGCTGGCACACACAGGTCGAAGCTTTCGAGAAGGACAGGCATCGAGACCGCCAAGCCGTCCTACACGGATGGCGCATTGTGCGATTCACCTGGGATGATCTGACCTCCCGACCGGGTGAGGTGGCAGGGACGGTCCGCCAGCTTCTCAACCGGTAGCCCCGCCCGAACCATCGGTACTCCCGCGGTATCCCCGAACCCAGGGCTCAGGAGTACCGCCACGGTACCTACGAGCCCTGGGTTCGCAGGTACCGGCTAGAGGGGGCCGACGTTGTAGTCGGAGAGGACCGCCCGACCCTCGGTGTGGACGATGTGGCTCACCGACGTGTTCCGCGGGGCGGCGAGCCGTCTCCTGTCCTCGTGGCCGAGCTTCAGCAGCGACGCGCAGTACCCCCGGATGGCGGCACCATGCGACACTATCCCCAAATGCTCTCCGGGATGTTGCGCAACGATTGCCTCGATCGCAGAGGACACCCGATCGACCATCTCCCCCCAAGTCTCCCCGTCGCCTCCCCTCGGGACATCCTGTCCACCCCGATAGATGGCGTCCCACAGCTCGGGCCACCCGGACGTGATCTCTTCTACGGTGCGCCCCTCCCAGGAACCCATCGACAGCTCAACCAGCTCAGGGCTGATCAACGGTCCCGCGGCTGCGGACATCGACTCGGCCGTCTGGACCGCCCGGCCCAACGACGAGGCATACAGCGTCCCGACCCCCCCGTACCATTGAGCCAGTTGCTCGGCCTGCTTGCGTCCCACCGACGACAACCCCCCGTCGGTCCTCCCCTGCCAGGTCCCCGTCCGGTTGGCATCGGTCTCGCCGTGGCGGATGAGCGCCGCAACCGTGTCGCCGGCCTCCAGACGTTCGGCCGCCCAGCCGGTAACCGCCCCCAGATGTGTTGCGTCGTTGTAGCGAAGAACCCTCATCTGGGCTCCGTCGACCTCGAGAGCCGTGAACGACGTGTTGGAGACACGGCCGGCGAAGGCGACTGCGGACGGTCTTCCCAGCGCGATGGCAACGGCTCGCTCAATGACCCCGCCGTGAGCGAAGACCAGCGCCGTTCCGTCTGTCTCGGCGGCGATCCGTTCGAGACCGGAACGCACCCGATCGGTGAACGAAGGAATCGACTCGCCGGTTCCTCCGATCCGGACCGGTTCGCCTCTGATGAGTGCCTTCAGCTCGTCCGGAAAGCGCTCGCGAAGTTCGGCGATGGGAACACCGTCCCACGCCCCCAGATCCATCTCCCTCCAGACGGGGTCGAGGCGCGGTGAGTCGGTGAAGGCGTGCGCCGTCTCGAGCGCGCGCTCCATGTCGGAGCTGACAACCAGATCAAACGGTCCAGCCGCGGCGAGACGCTCCGCGGCCGACTTCGCCTGATCGCGACCGCGCGGCGACAGCGGGCTCGATCCGTGCCCTTGAATGACGCCGGAGGCGTTGCCCACCGACTCTCCGTGCCGCACCAGTATGACCTGCATCGCCGGTCAGGATAGGCGCCGATCGAAACAGGCAGACACCGAAGCGCCCGGCGACACACGAGTGCCTGGCGCCGACCAGGAGACTGCTGAGCAGCACACGTATCGACGGTGCCGCATTGCCACCCTGGGACGAGACCTGCGGCCCTGCGGGTGGCGTGCCTGGGCGGCGATACACAAATGTTGGGCAGACTCCTACGCGATGAATGCCGACGCGAAGATCAGGCTGACGACCGTCATGACCTTGATCATGATGTTCATCGCCGGACCGGTCGTGTCCTTGAAGGGGTCTCCCACGGTGTCACCGATGACAGCGGCGTAGTGAGACTCCGAGCCTTTCCCGCCGAACGCGCCCGCCTCGATGAACTTCTTGGCGTTGTCCCACGCCCCGCCGGCATTGGCCATGTAGATGGCCAGCAGGAACCCGACGACCAGCGCACCGGCCAGGAACCCGCCCAGCGCCTCGGTGTTGATGAAGCCGATGGTCAACGGAAGTGCGATCGCAAGGACGCCTGGAATGATCATCTCTCGCAAGGCACCCGCGGTGGCGATGTCGACGCACTTGGCGTACTCGGCCTTGACGCCCTCCCTGCCCTCTCGCAGACCGGGGATCTCCCTGAACTGTCGCCGGACCTCTTCGATCATCCTGAACGCGGCACGGCCGACGGCGTTGAGAGTGAGCGCAGCGAAGAGGAAGGGGAACATCCCGCCAAGGAACAAACCGATGGTGGTTTCGACATCCATGATGTTGATCTCAGGGAGCTTCACCGCCTGGACGAACGCCGAGAACAGTGCGAGGGCCGTCACAGCAGCAGATCCGATAGCGAAGCCTTTGGCGATCGCCGCGGTCGTGTTCCCGAGGGAGTCGAGGGCGTCGGTGCCCTTGCGCACCTCGTGCGGGAGGCCCGCCATCTCGGCGATTCCACCGGCGTTGTCTGCGATCGGCCCGTAGGCGTCGACCGAGACCGTGATTCCCAGGGTGGCCAGCACCCCGATGGCGGCGATGGCGATCCCATAGACGCCGCCGCCAGCGCCGAGTGCCCAGTCGCCCGCCCAGTAGGCTCCTCCGATTCCGACTGCAACGACGATCACACTGTACGCGGAGGACCGCATGCCCTCTGCGATTCCGGAGAGGATCACCGTGGCCGGCCCGGTCTGCGCCTGTCTCGCGATCTCCTTGACAATCTTGTGATGATCGGAGGTGAACCACTCTGAGATCTGACCGATCAGCATGCCGACCAGGAGCCCGACCACGACGGCGATGAACACCCCCAGCGGATTCTTCACACCGTCGACACCGCCGAACACCCAGTAGGCAAGACCGAGCGTTCCCACCGCTGTGATGAAGGCTGCGAGGTACGTGCCCCGATGCAGCGCCGCAGCAAGGTGACCTTCGTCCTTGGCGCGCACAACGAACGAACCGATGATCGACGCGAACATCCCGACCGCGGCCACAGCAAGCGGAAAGATGATGGCTTGGTCTTTGAATCCCGCCGCAGCGAACACGATCGCCGAGTAGGCGATCGGTGCGACGAGCGAACCGACGTAGCTCTCGAACAGGTCGGCTCCCATGCCGGCAGTGTCCCCGACGTTGTCTCCGACGTTGTCGGCAATGACCGCCGGGTTCCGAGGGTCGTCCTCGGGGATTCCGGCTTCCAGCTTCCCGACGAGATCGGCGCCCACGTCGGCTGCTTTGGTGAAGATCCCGCCTCCGACTCGGGCGAACAGCGCAATCGATGAGGCTCCGAGCCCAACGGCGGTGACGATGTCGGCCCACTGCTCGACGTTGAGCCACACTCTGAAGACGAGATAGCCGATCCCGACACCGGTCAGACCGAGGCCGGCGACGGTGAAGCCCATGACCGCGCCGCCGCGGAACGCCAGTGGCAGTGCTTTGATGATCCCGCCGAGCCGGGCAGCCTCGGTTGTCCGGCTGTTCGCAGCGGTGGCGATGCGCATCCCGACGAAACCGGCCGACGCGGAGAGCAGCGCCCCAAAGACGTAGGCGATCGCTCCCCATGGTCTTCCCCACGGCAGCAGCACGGCGATCAACGCCGCCATCAGCACCACGAACACGGCGACCCAGGTGTATTCGCGGCGCAGGAAGGCCATCGCTCCTTCACGGATGGCGTCGGAGATCTCCACCATCCGGGCGTTCCCACGTGGAGCGGCAAGGACCTGGCGCGCGAAGAACACTGCGAGTGCCAACGCGAGTATCGCGGCTACCACAGCCGCGTAGACGAAGAACGTGCCTTCCATCGGTGTCTCTCTCCCCTGCTGACCGAGTGGAGGCGAGTATACGAACCGGATCCACGCCCATCCAAGACGGGCGGTACGATCCCTGCCCGATGACCCGTGGACGTACTCTCGTTGCTGCTGTGACCATCCTCATGGCCGCGTGTACGACGGCCACGACGGCGGGAACGACACAACCTCCGGCGATCACGACCTCTCCCCCTTCCACGACGATCCGAGACACGACCACGACTACAGAAGCCCCACCGGTCGTGCGCCTGTACCTGAGCGGCATGCCGGATGAACTGACATCTCTGGTCGCGGCCCTGTACGCGCGTGTGCACACGGGAGCTCCGCTCGATCTCCCCGCCGGACTCGAGGATCTCATCGCAGAGGCAAGTCCCGGCCATGGTGTGCTCACGGTGCGTGCCGCCGGCGCCGTCGGGCAGGTTGCCGGCACGCCGGTTGCGGTCGTCACCGCCGGTGATGACGTCATCCTGGCCGTCGCCGACCCGACATGGCGCGTCGTCGGAGCGAAGCTGGCCCGCTTCGGTCTGCCGGCGTTCTACGGTCCGGAACCGAAGTTCCTCCTCGTGGTGGGCTCCGATGCCAGACCCGGCGAGGATCCGCTGCGTTCCAGGGCCGACAGCCTGCACATCGTCGCCATGCGTCCTTCGGAGAGGTCCGGGGCCATCGTCGGGATCCCCCGCGACTCGTACGTCACCACTCCCGACGGTCTCACCGACAAGTTCACCCACGTCCTGTCGCGTCGCGGCGCCGACACCCTGCTGGCTACTGCGAGGTCGGTGAGTTCGCTGCCCATCGACGGCTACGTGCTGACCGGCTTCCAGGGCTTCACGAGCCTCGTAGACGGGTTCGGCGGGTTTCTGTTCGATGTCCCGTTTGCGATGTCCGACAAAGCTTCTCAGGCCTACTTCCAACCGGGTGAGCAACACTTCGACGGTGCTGCGGCGTTGGCGTTTTCTCGAAACCGGCATTTGAAGGGAGGGGACTTCACCCGCAGTCTGGACCAGGGTCTCGTCATGCAGGCCGGTTGGTGGGCCGTCCGTCTGTTCAGCATCCGCAGGATCCCCGCACTCCTGGAGCTGCTGACGACCCATGCCGCCACCGATCTGGACGCTGCGTCTCTGCTGACGATGGCGGCGAGCGCATACGAACTGTCCGACGTGCCCAACGTTGTTGTGGACGGAGTCCCCGACACCGTCGACGGCTCGTCGATCGTGCGCCTCACCGATCATGCCTACGCCACGTTCGGCGACCTCGCCGACGGGATACTGGACAACTCGTGAGTGGGCACGACTCCTCGTTCGAGTCGATCGTCGCCGCCTGGGACGGCCGTGACGACTTCGAAGGGGAACTCGCCCATGTGAGAACGATCTGGGAACGAAACGCCCTCTTCGGAGAGCTCGAACCCCCGGTCGCCGGTGCCCTGTCCGAGCGTCTGGCGGAACACAACATCGAGCGCCTCTACCTCCACCAGACCCAGGCGATCGCCAACCTTCGGGCCGGGATCCATACGGTGATGGTCTCGGGAACGGCTTCCGGGAAGTCCCTCGGCTATCAGGTGCCGATCGCCGAGGCGATCCTCGACAACCCGCGCACGACGGCCCTTCTGCTCTTCCCCACCAAAGCCCTCGCCCAGGACCAGCTACGAAGCCTGCAGGAGCTGCGCATCCCCGGACTCGTTGCCGCCACCTACGACGGCGACACGCCGCCTGACGATCGAACGTGGATCCGCAAGCACGCCAACGTCGTGCTCACCAATCCCGACATGTTGCACGTCGGAATCTTGCCGAACCATGGATCATGGGCGGACTTCTTCCTGCGTCTCCGCTTCGTCGTCGTCGACGAGCTTCATGTGCTGCGCGGGATCTTCGGCAGCCACGTCGCCCACGTGCTCCGCAGGCTGCGCCGGCTCGCCGACCACTACGGGGCACATCCGGTCTTCGCGTTCGCCTCGGCAACGATCGGCAATCCCGGCGAACTCGCCGAGCGGCTGTCGGGGCTGGAAGTGTCGGTGATTTCGAGGGACGACTCCCCGGCCGGAGAGAAGACGGTGGCGCTGTGGAATCCTCCGATGGGCGAGGACGATCGCCGCCGTTCGGCACTGTCCGAATCGACCGACCTGTTCGTCGATCTGATCCGCCGTGACGAGCACACGATTGTGTTCACCCGCAGTCGCAAAGCCACCGAGCTGATCTATCGGTGGGCCGCAGATCGTCTCGGACCCGACCAGGCGGCGAGCATCGCCCCCTACCGGGGCGGCTACCTGGCTTCGGATCGCCGCCGCATCGAAACGGCGCTGTTCTCCGGCGAGCTGGCGGGAGTCACTACCACGAACGCCCTGGAGCTCGGCATCGACGTCGGAGGACTCGATGCTGCGATCGTCACGACATTTCCCGGGACGATCGCCTCGTTCTGGCAGCAGGCGGGAAGGGCGGGCCGTGCAAGAGACTCATCGCTCGCCGTACTGGTCGGTGGCGAAGACGCCCTCGATCAGTACTTCATGACCCATCCGGAGGAGTTGTTCACCCGGCCTTCCGAAGCGGCGGTCGTCAACCCGGACAACCCGGCAATCCTCGATGCCCACACGGCGTGCGCCGCTTACGAGCTCCCTCTCGACCTGTCCGACCGGTCCTTCCTGGGCGACGGTGTGGAGGAGGCAGCAGCTCGGCTTGCACAGGCCGGCGACCTTCGAGTGCGAAACGGCCGCCTGTTCTGGGCACGCCGTCATCGTCCCGCACCCGACGTCGGGATCCGTACGTCAGGGGGCCGCCGGTACCAGATTCTGTCGGACGGTGAGCTCATGGGGACGATCGAGCAGTCTCAGGTGTTCGCTCAGGCCCACCCTGGCGCCGTCTACCTCCATCAAGGTGACAGCTACCTCGTGGAACGTCTGGACATCGACGACGGAGAGGTGCACGTCGCCCCGTCCTCTGTCGACTGGTACACGCAACCACACGAAGAGAAGCTGCTGGAAATCATCGATGTCACGGACCGCCGTGCGATCGGCGCGGTGGACCACTCGCTGGGAAGGGTCCTGGTCGAGTCGCGGGTGGTGGCGTTTCGCAGGAAGAAGATCGGGTCGGGGGAGGTGCTGTCGACCGAGCCCCTCGACCTGCCTCCGGTTCGGTTGGAGACCGACGCCGTCTGGTTCACGATCCCCGAGGACATCCTCACCCGCGCAGGAATCGCCGCGCACGAGCTTCCAGGGGCACTGCACGCCGTCGAGCACGCCGCCATCGGGATGCTTCCCCTGTTCGCCATCTGTGACCGCTGGGACCTCGGCGGCCTCTCGACGCCGCTGCACCCGGCGACAGGTCTGGCGACGATCTTCATCCACGAGGCATACCAGGGAGGAGCAGGGATTTCGCCCGTGGCGTTCGCAACGGGTGAGCGCCACCTGCGTTCGACCCTCGAGGCGATCGAGGCCTGCCCGTGCCAGTGGGGCTGCCCGTCGTGTGTCCAATCCCCGAAGTGCGGCAACTACAACGAACCACTCTCCAAGACGGGCGCCGTCCGTCTGCTGCGGGCGATCCTGGACTGACGACTGCTACTGCACCGTGCGGCCGCCGACTCTCCAGTAGACACCGTTCTCTCGGGCCATGAAACCTTCGTCGACGAGGTAACGACGGAGGGACGCGTAGTCGTCGTGGTAGGTCCCCAACACGATGTTCACCTCAGTCTCGGTGTACCGCACCCCGATCTCGAACTCCTGGGCAAGGCGGTCGAGCACGATTCTGCGCTTGGGCCGCTGCGCCGGGATGTTCTTGAGGTGGGCATCGGTGAAGAAGTGGGAAAGCACACGGGCTTCTTCTGCTGCCCACGCTCCCGCAAGGATCTCTGACGAAGCATCTGGCTCGTGTTCCAACTGCGCAGCGATGTCGCGCAGTGTGGCCGGATCGAGCGAGAGATCTTCTTCCAGAAGGCCGGCACCGCGGAGACGGCCGATCGCCTTCATCACCTGGAGCCGATCGACCGCAAGCTCCTCGACGACCTCTTCGATGTCCAGCGGGCCGAGCACTGCCCGACCCAGGATCGACAAGCGAACGGGGTCGAGTGTCGCCCTGAGGAAATCATCTGCACCGGCCATGGAGGCAGGGTAACGAATCAGGGTGGTACTTCCGGCACGAATTCGGCTCGTCCCCTCGCTCTGACCCGACGGAGGCCGAGACCGACAACGTCGACAGTGACTTCGGTCAGCGTGTCGACGGTCCTTGATGCCGACGACCGGTCGCGCCGACAGTCGCACGAGACGAGCTGCGCCCGATTCGCCGTCGCGAAACGGACCGCCGCCGCATACGGGTCGCCGGAGAAGGTGGCGGCAGCGGCTGCCAGTGCTGCTGCGTCCGCAGCCGTTGCGGCCTGGAACCGGGCGGCCAGCAGCTGCCCGGCTCCAGCAAGAACGACCCCAAGGAACACAGCGGCGCCGATGACGCCGACGAGTGCCGTCGTGATCGCTCCTCGA
This sequence comes from uncultured bacterium, assembly GCA_965549635.1. Lineage (GTDB taxonomy): Bacteria > Actinomycetota > Acidimicrobiia > Spongiisociales > UBA4744 > CBEVHI01. The sequence continues at coordinate 25,766 of CBEVHI010000006.1, forward strand.
TCATCGCTCAACGCGCATCACCGCCTTCGACCTCAGACGCACGGTCAGTCCGGCAAGACCGGCGAGACGAACGGGAAGAACGACCGTGACCTCGGCGGGTTTCCCGACGATGTGGGGACGGCGCACCTGTACGCGCGCCCGGGCTGCGTGGACGGGATCGAGAGCCTGCCGCACAGCGGCGACTGCCTCCGCAGGATCCGGAGCCGTTGCGGCCCGTCGCGCCCCCTCCCTGGCTGCACCGATGATCTCCATCTGAGTGCGCGCCACCATCGCCACCTGGGTGACCGCCAGCAGCACCAAGAGCACCAGCGGCAGCACGAGCGCGAACTCGACGACCGCCGATCCACCGTCGTTCACTTCGCGAATCCGATGACCTTCTTCAGCACCGTTCCGAACAGGCTCGAAAACAGGTTGGTGTGACTCGCCCACTGGATCAGTGAGAGAGCGATCGCTGCAGCAGCGAGGATGACGAGAACGTACTCGACGGTTCCCTGCCCTTTCTCGCGCAGCCAGAACCGGGACCAGAACCAGAGCATGCATGCTCCTTTCTCGATGTCGGCTGCCGGCCGACGCGGGGGGAAACGAGTTCACAGGAGTCCCCCGAACAGATCCCTGACGATCGTCGCCACGGTGGGACCCAGGGTGAGGAGGATGAAGCCGGGAAGGATCAGCAGAGCCAACGGGACCGTCAAGGTGACGGGGAGGCGGCGCATCCGCTCGAGCACCTCCGCTCGCTGGACGCTGCGGCGGTCATCGATGAACGCGGCGATCGTCCCAATCGAAGGAGCACCGGTCCGCTGGGCTCGGGCGAGTCTATGCAGCAGCGGTGTCAGTTCGCCCGACGCAGCCGACAGGGCCCGGGCGAGCCCGTGGATTCGCGCGACCCGCAACACGGCCTCCATCTGGCCCGCAGACTCCCCGTCGAGTTCGTCCGCTGTGGTCTGCATCGCCGCGGTGAGTGACAGGCCAGCGCTGAGTCCGATCAGAAGCAGTCGTGCCGTCGCCTCGACATCGACCGGTTCCGTCTTGCGCTGAACGGGCAGGGCCGGGAGCCGTATCCTCGTAGCCCAGCCCACTGCCGTGGCCGCCACGACTGCTGCCAGCATCATCGGGCTGCCCTCCGGACGAGCGCGGCGACAGCCACCGTTCCGCTCACCAGGAACAAGCCGCCAAGGCCAAGAACGACCATGCCGGCATTTCCGGTGTTCCACAGCACAGCCAGGTGTCCGCGTCTGAGCGCGAAGACGAGGTAGGCGACCGGGAGGCCTCCGACGATCCATGCCGAGAGCCTGGCCTGGGCCGTCGCGGCCTTGCGCTCCCCTTCGATTTGGAGATCCTCGGCCGCCAGAAGCGCCAGCTCATCGAATGTGCTCGCCACCCTTCCACCGGTGCGTCCCGCGATCCGCACCGCCGTCGCGGTCAGTCTCCCGTATCGAGGCAGTCCGGTAGAGAGCAGCCCGGCGACTTGTCCCAGCGGTTGTCCTGCGCGGGCCCCTCTGGCAGCTGACCTCAGGGATCGCACCGGGTCGGCGGCCTCGGCGAGAGCTGCTCGGAGGCTTGCCCCGCCGCGGAGTTCTGCTGCCACCGCCTGCAGGAACGCTCCCTCGTCGACACCGGTCTTCTCCCTACCGAAGACCGTCAGCGCTCCGAGTAGCGCCAGTGCGATCCACGGCTGGTAGATGGCGAGGGCGACCAGTACGAGGACCTGGACGGGGGCGCCCGAAACCAGCCCCCAGGCGAGGCCTGCAGCCGTCAGCATGGGTAGACCTGATCAAGATCCCCGTCGACCAGTTCGACGATCCGTTCGACGCGCCGTGTTCCGTTGTGCCGTTCGGTTTGCACGATGTAGTCGATCGCTGCGAAGAGCTGGCGCCGGACGGTGAGGTCGGACACTCGACGCGCACCCGACAGCGCAAGAGTCTCCAGACGCCACATCGACTCTTCTGGACTGTTGGCGTGCACCGTCGACATCGAGCCGCGATGACCGGTGTTCATGGCGCTGATCATGTCGAGCGCCTCCGGACCCCTGACCTCACCCAGGATCAACCGGTCGGGGCGGAGCCTGAGGGCAGAGCGTACGAGCTGTCGGAGTGAGACCTCCCCCGCTCCTTCGGCGTTTGCGGGTCGAGCCTCGAGACGGACCACGTGCCCGGACAGTCTCAGCTCGGCGGCGTCTTCGACCGTCACGATGCGCTCGGATGCCGGAATCTCGGTCGACAACAGATTCAGCAGCGTCGTCTTGCCCGATCCGGTGCCTCCCGAGATGAGAATCGATCGCCGGTCCTGCACGGCACGGCGAAGAAGATCGGCACCCTCGATGCTGATCGATCCCGCTGCGACCAGCGACTCCAGGTCTGGGACTGCAGCGGTGAATCGACGGATGGCGACGATCGGCCCGTCGATCGCGGCGGGTGGCACGATCGCGTGCAACCTGCTGCCATCGGGCAGACGGGCCTCCACCATCGGCGAAGCGCGATCGATGCGAAGACCGAGGGGGGCGATCATTCGCTCCACAGCCGCCCTGATCGCTTCTGCGCTGGGGAACGCCACGTCCGCAAGCATCAGGTCACCCGCTCGTTCGATCCAGATCTCATCAGCTCTGTTGACGAGGACGTCAGAGACCGAAGGGTCCCGGAGGAGCGTCTCGAGGGGGCCCAGACCGACAAGCGCATCAGCGATATCCAGCGCCGCTTCACGCGGCGCCAGTGGGGCCTCTTCTTCCAGCAGCACCGCTGCCGCTCTCGTAATCGCAGATCGTTCCATGGGAACGTCGGAAGCGAGAAGCCGCTCGGTGATCCGTTGCATCACATCCACGGCAAATCCCACACACGCCGCCACGCTCTGACCCAGCGGCTGTTGGGGACGAGTCGTCCCTCCAGCAAGTGCCCCACCGTCCTTGCCGACGGGCGCGGCAACACCGGTCCCGGAGCTGTCGGAGTCAGGCGAAACCCCGCCCGCTGAAACACGGCCGGTCGGCGAACGGCGACCGCAAGGGCCCCAGGAAGAAGGGACACCACCGGCACGACCGGGGCGAAGCGGGGCGAAGGCCCTCGAGAAGGGATACGAATGACGAGGTGAGGCCATCCGTCGATGAGGGCATCAAGAACGGATTCGGCATCGGCAGAGGCGACACCTCCGTTGCGAAGGACCGCTGTACCGGTTCGAGAAGGGTGGAGGTCTCGACGGGTCGGTCCGTCGACAACGAGACGGGCAAGGGATCCCTCGCCGCGATATGCAGGTCCATGCTCGTCGAGATCGACAACCAGCGCCGTTTCGACCGACGCGGCGAGACCGAGGGGTGCAATGGCCGACAGGAGGCCGTCTCGTTCGGTTTGGACGCAGAGAACCGGCACACACAACTCCTTCTCTCGCCGGCAACGTATGGGGCCGGCCGCACGTCGACAACCCCTTGTCATGGGCCAACGGATGTGGCATGAATGGTGGGCTCGGAGTCACCCGGTGCGGCCAGGTTGCCGACCGGGGACGTAGAATCGACCCGTGACTGCGGCCGCATTCTTCGATCTCGACAAGACGATCATCGCCACGTCGTCGACCCTCGCTTTCGGACGGCCCCTGTACAAAGCGGGACTCCTCACCCGCCGGGCACTCCTCAAGGCGGGCATCGCCGGCATCTCGTACCGGATGTTCGGAGCCGACCACGATCAGATGGAACGAGCCCGGGGGGAGATGATGTCCATCCTCAAGGGCTGGGATGCTCGACAACTGCGGGAGATCGCCCGTGAGACCGTGGACGAGGTGGTAACACCGCTGGTGTTCGCCGAGGCTCTGGCGATCATCGACGAGCACCTTGCCGCGGGCAGGCTCGTGGTGATCGTCTCATCGAGCGGCGTGGAGATCGTCGAGCCGCTCGCGTCGCACCTCCGAGTGGACCACGTGATCGCCACCAGGGCAGCAGTCGGAGATGACGGCACCTACACGGGCGAGATCGAGTTCTACGCATACGGGCAGGGCAAGGCCGATGCCATCGAGTCCTTCGCGGAACGAGAGCACATCTCCCTGGAGGACTCGTACGCCTATTCGGACTCACACACCGACGTGCCGATGCTCGAACTCGTCGGTCACCCGGTTGCGGTCAACCCCGATCGGGAGCTGCGCAAGATCGCCGAGGAGCGCCAGTGGGAGGTGCTGCGGTTTGAGCGGCCCGTCACGATCAGGACGCGTTTGCAGGCACTGCCCCGACCGACCCCGGTGGTTTCGGGGGCGGCACTCGCCGGTGCGCTCGGTGGAGCGGCGTTGCTGTGGGCGCTCAGGGCACGGCGGGACGCCTGACCCCCGGCGGCGACGCCCTCTAGCCGGGGGTGCGGCTAGCCAGATCCGATGGCGATGATGTTGCCGTCCGGATCCTTGAACCAGGCGACCTTTCTGCCGTCGGGAACGCTGGCGATCCCGTCGACGGTTTTGAAGTCCTCGAAGTCGTAGTGCTCGAACGCCACGCCGCGCCCGCGGAGATCCGCGACGGCGCCTTCAACGTCGTCGACGCGCAGCGACATGGCCGTACCTTGGTTCGTGCCTGCGAACTGTGACGGGTACAAGAAGAACGATGTTCCGTCTCCGCACATGAACTCGGCTTCCTCCTCGTTGATCTGCGTCGGTTCCGCGCCGAGCCGCTCGCGATACCAGGCCACTGCGCTCGCCAGATCGGATACCGGTAGCGACGTCGTTGCTTTCGCCTTGGAGAGATCCATGGGGACTCCTTTCGTCCTTGGATCAACGTATCCGATGTCGACGTTTATGGGTCAGGTTTCTCCGCGGGTTGCGCTCCCATACAATCGGGCGTATGCACGAACACGAACTCGACGAATTGACCAGGGCGGTCGAAGCGCAGATCCCGTTCAACCGGATGCTCGGACTCCAGCTCGGCGATCTGGGCCCCGATCGTACGACGCTGTCGTTCGAGATGCGCGACGAACTGGTCGGCAACTTCGCGAGGGGCAGTCTTCACGGCGGTGTGATTTCGGCGACGCTCGATGTGGCAGGCGGCATGTCGGCGATCACCGCCGCGGTTGGCACGGAGACGTCGACGATGGCCGAGCGCTTCGCCCATCTGGGCACGATCGATCTGCGGGTCGACTATCTACGTCCCGGCATCGGCACCAAGTTCGAGGCGACCGCCTACACCCTCCGGGCGGGCAACAAGGTCGCCGTGACCCGAATGGAGCTGCGCGACGACTCGGGTGATCTGATCGCCGTCGGCACCGGCACGTATCTGATCGGCTGACACTCGAACGGAAGCCCGCCCACGCGAAGAGGCCCGGCCGACCATCTGCCGCCCTGCATCGCTGATTCCGACAAAGGGTTCCTGCTCTAATCTCTCGTTCATGGAGCTCGTTTTCATCCGTCACGGTGAGCCCCGGTGGGCCGTCGATGGGGTATCCCAGATCGATCCGCACCTGACCGAACGCGGCCGCCGCCAGGCGCAGATGGCCGCCCGTCGTCTCGCCGACGAGGGGAGGCCGATTCGCGAGATCCTCGTCTCACCGGCGATCCGGTCCCAGGAAACGGCCATGCCGATCGTCGAGCTGTCGGGAGTCGAGCCGATCACGGTCCCGGACCTCGTCGAGATCCGGATGCCTGACTGGACGGGGATGCTCGAGGCGACCGTCCAGCGGATCTTCGCGAAAGGTCGAGACCGTTCCCCCGAGGAGTGGTGGAACGGGATCGACGGTGGAGAGAGCTTCCGAGCCTTCCATGAGCGGGTCACGGAAGCGATGCTGCGACTCCTCGACGAACGGGGCGTGAGGCGCGATCCGACACATCAGCACCTCTGGCAGTTCTCCGGTGAGCCGGGCAGGGTCGTCATCGTCGCCCACGGTGGTACGAACGCGGTTGCACTCGGGTTCCTCCTCGGGGCTGAGCCGACCCCATGGGAGTGGGAACGCTTCATCCTGTACCACGCATCGATCGCAAGGCTGCGGGCAATCCCCCTCGCCGGAGGGCATGTGTTCTCGCTCCGCACCTTCAATGATCGGGAACATCTCCCGCCCGAACTCCGAACCCGCTGACCCAGCCGAACCCAGGGCTCAGGAG
>CBEVHI010000007.1:0-30948 GCA_965549635.1 uncultured bacterium
GCTGTTCGCTGTTCGCTGTTCGCTGTTCGCTGTTCGCTGTTCGCTGTTCGCTGTTCGCTGTCTACGCGCTCTGCGCGGGGATCAACTCGATGACGACGTCGTCGTCTGAGACAGCAGGTTCGTCTTCGACCTCAGCGCGTTCGCGCATCGTTCGTGCGTACGCGGCCTGACGTGCGAGGACGTCGCGAATGAGCAGTCTGGCCAGATCCGGCCGGGCATCGGCGAGAATCTCGACGTCGGCATCGGTGGTGCTGATCACCCTGATCCCACGGGTGCGAAGATCGTGAAGGACCACCTCCTGGATGACCAGGTCGGAGGAGAATGCCTCGAGCGAGGGAACTACGACGGCATCGGCATGCCCGGCGCCGACGATCTCGAGGAGCGCCCGAAAGCCCTCATCGCCGGGTTCGCCGCTCGGACTGCGCACATCCTGGCACATGGCCAGTAGTTGATAGCCCTGCTCAGCGGCCCAGCGGCGGATCCGCTCGGACTGGGCAAAGATCGATCCGGCGTGCGATCGGTCGGAGAATTCGCGTGCATAGCCGACGATACGCATACGCTGAGTCTCGCCCCGGTCACCGAGCGTGTCAAGGACCGCTCAGGTCAGGATCACAACCGGATCAAGAGGACAGGGCAGGGGGCGCGACGGGCCAGCCGCGTGCTCGTCGATCCCAGGAGTCCTTCGAACATGCCTCGACCGTGGGATCCGGCACAGAGCAGATCGATGTGATCCCGCTCGACGGCGGCGAGGATCGGATGCGTCGGGTCGGCGCCTTCGACCGCCACCGCCTCGGCGTCGAGTCCGACGCTGGTGAGGGCGTCGACGAGCGGCTGGGCCCTGCGTTCCTTCTCATCACTGATATAGCGGGCGATGATCTCGTCGTCCCCGGGCCAGTTGGGGGAGATCGTCGTTACCTTGGCGGCGGAGACATACTCGTCGTCGGTGTCAGCACCCTGGATGGACTCCCGATGTTCGAAGAGAGATCGAAGCTCCGAGAGTAGAGAGCGAGGGATCTCGACGACCGTGAGCACGGTCACGTGATCCTCGGGGCTTATCAAGTGCTCGAGGTAGTCCGCGGTCCTGCCGGGGTCGAGACTCCCGTCCGTGGCGATCATGATGCGCATGCGAAACTCCGAACTTGGCTGCGATCAGCCTAACGAATTGCGGGCGCGCCGTCAGGCCGTACGGGTGGGACGGCGAGGCCTTGAAGTGCATCGGTCACGCCCGCAGGGACTCCCAGGGATCGATCCCGATCCAGTCCCGAGCGTTGAAGCGGGTGCCGGTCGGCTCGTCGATGGAAGCGTGAGCCAGGCGAAGGAAGATGGGGGTGATGGCTGCAGGTGTCGGGATCGACTTCGGATCCTCGGCCGGAAACGCCGCCGCGCGCATCGGTGTCGCTGTGCCCCCGGGGTTCACCGAGTACACCTTCCCTTTCGTTGCCCACTCGTCGGCCAGGACATCGAGCCATCCTTCGAGTGCGAACTTCGAAACCGCATAGGCGCCCCATCCTTTCCGCCCCTTCCTCCCAACTGAGCTCGAAACCCCGATGACCGTCGGTCGATTGCCAAGGTGCCCGGCGATGGCCTGGTGGAGCAGGTGCACCGCGGTGAGGTTCACCTCGAGGACCCGGCGCCACTGCTCCTCGGGGTAGTCCAGCAAACTGAGCCTTGGGGTCCCGAGCGTTCCCGCGGCGTGAACGACGACGTCGATGTGTTCGTCGCCGATCGACGCGACCACTGCTCTTCGCGTCGCGGCTGATGTGAGGTCACCGGCGACTGCTCGCTCTTGGTCTGACCGTTCGGTTCGAGCGACGCTCCACACGTCGGCGCCCTCCGCGCGGTACGCCTCGACGAGCGCCTTTCCGACTCCGGAAGAACTCCCGGTTACCAGAATGCGTCGACCAAGCAGGTGCATGGCGCCCAGCCTACGTTGCCGGGGTGTCTCAGGGGTGGTGGGGGAGTGAAGTGGTTGACATGTGGCGCGAAATGGGCCATAGTGGTGCATCGTGGAGGACCGTAGATGCAATTATCGGAGACTGGGCCGTGTTCCTCGGTGAGTACCGGCACACGCTGGACCCGAAAGGGCGCGTCGTGCTGCCCGCCGAGTTCCGTTCCCAGCTCGCCGACGGCTGCGTCGTCACCAAGGGGCAGGAGCGATGCCTCTACGTGTTCCCTCTCGCCCGATGGGGCGAAGAGGTGGACAGATTGAATCGCCTGCCCCGTACGAATGGAAAGGTCCGTGCCTACACCCGTTCGGTATTCGCCGGTGCCAAGCAGGAGATCCCTGACAAGCAAGGGCGAATCATGCTTCCTGAACGGCTTCGCGACTACGCCGACCTCAGTCGGGAGGCCGTAGTGGTGGGGGTCGCGGACCGTATCGAAATCTGGAACGAGCCGAGCTGGGAGCAGCTCTCGAGCAAGGCCGACGAGATCTACGCGGATATCGAGGAGGAATTCGGCATCGAAGGAATTTGACCAGGACTGGTGCATTGCCAGCCCCCCGGAACCATGAGGAAAGCCCCTTACTCCGCCCGCTTCCCATTGGTGCCAGCGCCCGGGGGGCTGGCAATGAATCAGACACCGGACAACAAGGAGTACCACGAGCCCGTCATGGTGGACGAGGTCATCGACCTGATGCGTCCGGTGCCCGAAGGTGTCATCGTCGACGCGACCTACGGCGGAGGTGGCCATAGTCGTGCACTCTCGAGCGCGCTTGGGCGACCGATCGTCGGCATCGACCGGGATCCGGATGCGAAAGCTCGAGACGAGGGAGTGCACACGCGCAACTTCGCCGACCTGCCGGACTTCTTGGCCGAACAGGACATCGACGGCATCTCCGGGGCGCTCTTCGACCTTGGCGTGTCGTCGCACCAGCTCGATGAGCCGTCCCGGGGCTTCTCGTACCGGAATCGGGGACCGCTCGACATGCGCATGGGCCCCGACGCCGCCAACGCCGCCGGCGTGATCGTCAACGAATGGGACGAACGGAGCCTCGCCTCGATCCTGCGCAGACTTGGGGAAGAGCGTTTCGCCGAACGTGTCGCACGGGCAATCGTGCAGGCCCGACCGATTCGCGACACCGTCCACCTGGCAGACGTCGTCCGTGACGCGATACCGGCGGCGACTCGCAGAACGGGAGGGCACCCGGCCCGGCGGACATTCCAGGCGCTCAGGATTGCCGTGAACCAGGAACTCGACGCTCTCGAGACTGGTCTGGACGCTGCCCTCCGGTCCCTGGTGCCAGGCGGTCGCTGTCTCGTCATCTCCTACCACTCCCTCGAAGATCGACTCGTCAAGCAGCGTTTTCGGAGTGGCGGTCAAGGGTGTGTCTGCCCCCCTGATCTGCCGGTGTGCGGATGTGGTCGAACCGCCGAACTCAGGATCCTGACGCGACGTCCGCTGACTCCTTCCGACCAGGAGATCAATCGAAACCCTCGAGCTCGCAGCGCAAAGCTGCGCGCTGCCGAGAAGGTCGCGGCATGACCGCTCGAGTAGCCGGCAGGCCAGAGCGTGCACCCACACGGTTGAGAGTCATCGCCGGACGGCGGGCACAACGTCCCGGGATGGGCGCGTGGATCCTGTTCAGCGCCCTGGCGGTGGTGCTGTTCTTCGCACTCATCGTATCCAGGGTCGCCCTGGACAAGCCTGCACTGGAACTGAACGACCTTGCCAGACAGATCGAAGTGGAGCAGGTGCACTACCAGCAACTTCGTCTGGAAGTGGCACGACTGCAGGCACCGGAACGCATCGTCCCTCTCGCGGAGGAGCTGGGACTGATCTACCCGCAGGAAGTGCGGGTCGTTGTCGCCGATGGAGTGGGTGACACGAAGCCGCCGACAGGAGATCGCTTCGCAGACGTGAGGTCGATCTTCACCGCATCGCCATGAGGACCACCGGAACCAGTGCTGGCGGCCGGAGCCTCGCGGACAGGGCGTGCGCGCTCGCCGCGACCTTTCGGCCGCGGAGATAGCCGTGGGAGGGCGGCCCCGAAACCGCCGCTTGGGGGGAGCCAGGGTCCTGTTCGTTGCTCTCTTGGTGTTCGCCGCCTGGATCGGCGTCGGACTGCGTCTCTTCCAGTTGCAGATCGTTCAGGCTGCCGACTTGAAGGAGCGTGGACTCGAGCAGAGGACGAAGGTCAAGACACTCGCCTCGGAACGAGGCACGATCTATGACCGCGACGGGAGGGAGTTGGCGATCACGGTGCAGGGGAAGACGATCGGAGCGGATGCCGAGCACCTGCAACAACCCGAGCAGGTAGCGGAGCTTCTCGCCGTCACGCTGGGTCTCGAGCAGTCCAAGGTGCTGGAGGATCTCCAGTCAGGTCGGCGGTGGGTCACCATCGCCCGTCAGGTCGACGCCGACACAGCTTTGCAGGTGGAGCGGCTCGAGCTACCTGGCATCTACTCCTACCCCGAGGCCATGCGGGTCTATCCCGAAGGCTCGCTGGCCGCTCAGGTTCTGGGGTTCGTCGACCCGGACGGCAACGGCCTCGAAGGTCTCGAGTACCGCTACGACGATGAACTGGCGGGCATTCCGGGAGAAGTCAGGTTCGAGCAGGACCTGGACGGGAACGTGATTCCGCAGGGCCAGTACGAGCTCAGACCGGCGACGCCCGGCAGCGATCTCGTCACCACCATCGACCGGGACATTGAGTTCATCGCCGACCGGGAGTGCCGGGCGACGCTCGAGAGGGCCGAAGCCGAACGCTGCACGGCAGTCGTTCTCGATCCGTCGACGGGCGAGATCCTCGCCATCGCCGTCGTACCGGGCTTCGACGCCAATGACCGGAGTCAGTCCGAGCCCGGCGATTGGGAGAACTGGGCGGTGCTGGGCACATACGAGCCGGGGAGCACGGAGAAACTCATTACCGTCTCGGCAGCTTTGGAAGAGAAGGTCGTTGACGCCGGTACCGCGTTTGAGGTTCCCGACGTCATCGAAGTCGTCGAAGGGGCCTGCGATGGAGCTGTCTCGACAGCCGGTGACGACATCAACGGCTGCTATCACGACGCCGAGCGCCACCCGACAGAGACGATGACTGTCCGAGACATCGTCACCCGATCCTCCAACGTGGGGACGATCATGGTCGGTCAGCGACTGGGCGACACGAACCTCGCCCACTACATCGAAGCTTTCGGGCTCGGTTCCAAAACGGGCGCGGATGTTCCGGGCGAGGCGGAGGGTCGACTGAACCTCGATCGAACCTGCCCGTCATGCTTCGCCTCCGCAGCCATCGGCTACGCAGTCTCGGTCACCCCTTTGCAGATGGTCACCGCCTACGGAGTCGTGGCCAACGACGGGGTGTGGGTGCAACCACACTTGGTTCGAGAGGTCGTCGACGAGACGGGTGTTCACGCCGCCGGGTCGCCCCAAGAGCGTCGGGTGATCTCGGCAGATACCGCCAGGGTCATGCGTTCGCTCCTCCGCAATGTCATCGAGAGCGGGTCCGGCACCGGCGGCAACGCCCGGGTACCCGGCTACACCGCGGCAGGAAAGACAGGGACGGCCCGCAAGTTCGTTCCCGGTGAGGGATACACCGATGATTACGTGGTCAGCTTCGTCGGAATGGCACCGGCGAGTCATCCCCGCATCGTCATCGGCATCGTTGTTGATTCTCCCAAGGTCGGGTCGAGCGGCGGCAGGGTCGCTGCTCCGGCTTTCGCCAAGATCGCCGAAGACACCCTGCATCGACTGGGGGTGCCGCCCGATGCCTCATAGCCCGCAAGCTCTCTCAGCAATGGCCGCCGCCGTCGGCGGTCGTCTGATCGGTCGGGACACAGGGATCGCCGACGTCGAGCACGACAGCAGGAATGTTCAACCGGGCACGCTTTTCGTAGCGATCAGGGGCTTCACCGTCGACGGGCACCGGTTCGTCGATGCTGCGATCGCGTCGGGCGCAGCTGCGGTCTGTGTCGATCACGAAATGCACGTCCCGGTACCGCAACTCGTCGTCGACGACACACGGTCGGTCCTCGGAGAACTTGCTGCAGCCGCGCACGGCTACCCGGCAAGAGACCTCGCCGTCATCGGAGTGACCGGCACCAACGGCAAGACGACCGTGACGCACTTCATTGATTCGATCCTGCAGAGTGCCGGAGTGCGTTCCGGGGTGATCGGAACGATTGGTGCCCGCATTGGTGACACAGCAATCTCACTGGAACGAACCACCCCGGAAGCCTCCGACCTGCAGCGTCTGCTGGCGTCGATGCGCGAGGCGGGTGTGCAAGCTGTCGCGATGGAGGTGTCCTCGCATGCACTGGCCCTGCATCGAGCGGATGCCGTCCCCTTCAGGGTGGCGGCTTTCACCAATCTCACTCGAGACCATCTGGACTTCCATGGAGACATGGAGGCCTACTTCGCAGCGAAAGCCCAGCTGTTCACGTCAGAGCGATCTCGTGCTGCGGTGATCTTCTGTGAGGATCCCTACGGGGCCCGCCTCGCAGCATCGGTCCGAATCCCGGTGATCACCGTGGGGTTCGGACCAGAGAGCGACATCTCCGCCGACTCGATTCACACTGACGTTGCCCGTAGCCGGTTCACCCTGATCGGCCCGGAGGGCAAGGCCGACGTGGTCCTGCCCATGGGCGGTGTGTTCAACGTAGCGAATGCCTTGGTTGCGGCCGCGTGTGCCCGTACCGTTGGCATCGATATGACAGAGATCGCAGTGGGACTAGGGAAGGCGACGCCCGTCCGGGGCCGGTTCGAGATCGTGAGCGGCGATGCTCCGGTGGCCGTGATCGTCGACTATGCCCACACTCCCGATGGTATCCGGGTGGCAATCGAGGCAGCACGCCGAGCCGGCCACGGGAGAGTGATCGTGGTGTTCGGCGCCGGGGGAGACCGCGATCACGCAAAGCGTGCCCTCATGGGCACGGCAGCATCATCGGCCGACATCATCATCGTCACCAACGACAATCCTCGATCGGAGGATCCTGCCGAGATCGCCGAGCAAGTTGTTTCCGGCATCGCTGGGACCCGGACGTTGGTGCGTCTCGATCGGCGAAGTGCGATTGGGGAAGCGATCGGTCTCGCCGTGCCGGGTGACATCGTGTTGATCCTCGGCAAAGGTCACGAGCAAGGCCAGACGTTCTCCGACCGGACCATCCCGTTCGACGACCGGGACGTAGCCCGCGAGGTTCTGGAGACGCTCGGATGATCGCCCTGCTGATCTCCGGAGCCGTTGCTTTCCTCGTATCGATCCTCGTCACGCCCTGGGCGATCCGGAAGCTACGGGAGCACAGCATCGGGCAGTTCATTCAGGAGGAGGTCGCAGGCCATCACCACAAACAGGGGACACCGACGATGGGCGGCATCGTGATGATCGTCGCCGTGTTCGTTGGCTATCTTCTCTCGCACGTGAGGGTCTGGGGGGCGCAGGGCTTCCACCTCTCGGTGATCCCCCTGTCCCGCGGCGGTTTGCTCGCCCTCCTCGCGCTGACAGGAATGGGCGTCATTGGTCTGATCGACGACTATCTCAAAGTCTCCAAGCGACGCAGTTTGGGGCTCGGCAAGGCAGCGAAATTCGGAGGGCAGCTCACCGTGGCGGCGCTGTTCGCATGGGGAGCATCAGCTGCCGGAGTGTCGACGGAGCTTTCGTTGACCCGTCCGCTTGGGCTCGACCTTGGTGTGTTCTTCGTCGTGCTCGTCCTGCTCATGCTCGCCGGTTTCGCCAACGCCGTGAACCTGACCGACGGGATGGACGGGCTCGCCGCCGGGTCGGCGGCGCTCGTCTTCGGTGCCTTCATCATCATCGGTTTCTGGCAGTTCCGGCACCCGGAGTTCTACAACGGTCTCGACCCCCTGGAGCTCGGGGTGGTCGCGGCGGGGATGGTCGGGGCGATCCTCGGGTTCCTGTGGTGGAACGCCGCGCCCGCTCGCATCTTCATGGGCGATGTCGGTTCACAGGCGTTGGGTGGACTGATGGCGGCGCTCGCGCTTCTGACCAACACGCAACTCCTGCTTCTCCTGCTGGGTGGCTTGTACGTTGCCGAAACCACCTCGGTGATCCTCCAGGTCGCCAGCTTCCGCCTGACCGGCAAGCGGATCTTTCGCATGGCGCCGTTTCACTACCACTTCGACCTTGGAGGATGGCCGGAGACGACAGTGGTCGTGCGCTTCTGGATCATCGCCGGGCTCTGTGTCGCTCTCGCACTGGGCATCTTCTACGGCGACTTCGTCAACTCCGGGCTTCTCGACATCCCCGGGGTCAACTGATGCGCACCCTCGTCATCGGAGGAGCAGTGTCGGGTTCCGCTGCCGCACGGCTGGCGACACGGCTCGGCTATCGCGTCACGGTCTACGACGCGGACCCCGCAGTCTGCCAGTCGGTGCTCGCAGAAGGGTTCTCCACGATCGGAGGAGCGTGGAGCTCCGACCTGCTGACCGGCTTCGAACTGGTGATCGTCAGCCCTGGGGTGCCGGAACGGGCCGCACCGGTCACCGACACGCTGGAGGCCGGCCTTCCGCTGTGGTCCGAACTGGAGTTCGCTGCACGACACATCGACGCTCCGCTGATTGCGATCACCGGCACGAACGGCAAGACCACAGTCACGTCCCTCGTCTCCGCCATGCTCCGGGAAGCCGGCATGCGGGCGATCGGAGCGGGGAACATCGGGACGGCACTGTCCGATGCCGCCGGTGGTCGTTGGGACGCTGTTGCCGTCGAAGCGTCGAGTTTCCAATTGCGCTTCATCGACTCCTTCCATCCGAGAGTCGCCGTCGTGCTGAACGTTGCTCCGGACCACCTCGACTGGCACGGATCCCTGGCTGCCTACGCCCAGGCGAAGGCTCGAATCTTCGAGAATCAGACACCGGATGACCTGCTGGTCTATGACAGAGAAGACGACGGTGCCAGGCGGCTCGTCCAGGGCGCTGCTGCACGCAAAGCCGCGATCTCCTCTCGCGACGGCCTGGAGGGGCTGTCGCTGTCGATCGAAGAGCTGCCGATGCGCGACCCCGTGTTCTTGACCGACCTGCTGGCCGCAGCTGAAGCAGCAGTCGAACTCGGCGTGCCGATCGAGGCCGTCCAGTCGGCGGCGCGGGGTTTCCAGCCCGCTCCACATCGACGCACCCGGATAGGGATATGGGACGATGTCCAATGGGTCGATGACTCGAAAGCAACGAACCCGCACGCCGCCGTGGCCTCCTGCCGGGCGTATCCATCGGTGATCCTCATTGCCGGCGGCAGGAACAAAGGACTGGATCTCTCCGCGGTCCCCGCCGTCGAAACCGTGCGGAGCCTGGTGCTCATGGGGGAGTCCGCCGACGAGCTGGCCGAGGCCGCAGGAGACACCCCCACGACCAAGGTCGAGAGCATGCAGGAGGCAGTCGCCGTCGCCGACGAGCTCGCCGAACCGGGAGACACGGTGCTGCTTGCACCGGCGTGTGCGAGCTTCGACATGTTCAGCTCCTACGGAGCGAGAGGCGAAGCATTCGCAGAGGCCGTGCACCATCGGAAGGGGCGAAGATGACCGCCAAAGTCACTTCGATCACTCGAGCCAGAGCCGCGCAACGCAAAGTCGCCAACCGCCGTTCGGCGAACGTTCGATTCGCCGTCCTGCTCCTCGTTCCCGTGGCACTGCTGACCGTGATCGGTCTCGGGGCGATCAGGTCGGCATCCTCGGTCGTCGCGTTGGAGCTGTACGGGGACGGATGGGCCTACTTCAAGAAGCAGGCACTGTGGGTGGGTATCGGAGTGGTGGTGGCGATCATCGCTTCCAGGGTTCCCTACCGGGTGTACCGCAAGGCAGCAGTACCGCTCTTGATAGCCTCGATCGTCGGACTGGTCGCTGTACTGCAGGTCGGCGTCGTGGCTGGGGGATCGAGACGTTGGATCGAGATCGGTCCGGCGACTCTCCAGCCATCGGAGTTCGCGAAATTCGCGGTCGTCGCCTATCTGGCTGCCGCGTTGGAGCGCAAGGAGCGACTCCTCGGAGATGTGTGGCACCTCGCCGTTCCGCTCAGCGTGTCAGCCGGTCTGACCGGCTTGCTCGTTCTCCTCGAACCAGACCTCGGCACTGCATTGGTGATCTTCGGCGCAGCGTTCGCCGTCGCTGCCGTCTCGGCGGCTCGGTTCCGCCACCTCGGTATCACCGCTCTCTTCGGGTCCGCTTCGGCGCTGCTGCTGGCCATCTCGTCGCCATATCGCCGGGAACGGCTCACGTCGTTTCTGCACCCTTTCGCCGACCCGCTGGGGAGCGGGTGGCAGGTCGTGCAGAGCTACGTCGCACTCGGAACGGGGGGTGCCTTCGGCGTGGGTCTGGGTGCCAGTAGGGCTCGCTGGTCGTTCCTCCCCAACGCCCACACCGACTTCATCTTTGCGATCATCGGCGAGGAGACCGGCTTCGCGGGTGCAGTAGCGGTGCTGGCGATGTTCGCGCTGCTGAGCGTCGTCGGCTACATGGTGGCCATGCGGGCGCCAGATCGATTCGGTCGCATGCTCGCGGTCGGGATCGTGTCTTGGCTCTCCCTCCAGGCCCTTGTGAACCTCGGCGGCGTCGTCGGACTCCTGCCGATCACCGGCATGCCGCTGCCATTCATGTCCGTCGGGGGGAGTTCGCTCGTGACGGCATTCGGGGCCGTCGGTGTTCTGGTCAACATCGCCCGAAACGGAACCAATCCGTCCTGATGGCGTATGCAATCGCCGCCGCAGGAACTGGCGGGCATGTGTACCCGGGACTCGCCATCGCCGAGGAACTCGTGCGAGCAGGCGTCGCCAGGGATGACATCGTGTTCTTCGGGGGTGACCGATTGGAGGCCGACGTTTACCCCCGTGAGCACTTCCCTTTCGTGAGGCTGCACCTGCAGAGCCTGCGCCGAAGCCTGACACTCGAGAACCTGCGCCTGCCCATCGTCGTTCGGGCTGCGGCACGAAGCGCCGCAGCAGAGCTGCGGTCCCGGGACGTGAGAGTCGTGCTGGGGATGGGCAGCTACGTGACCGTGCCGGTGGGATGGGCTGCACACCGCCTGGGGCTGCCCTTGTTCCTCCATGAGCAGAACGGCGCAGCAGGCCTGGCGAACAAGCTCATGTCACGGTGGGCTCGGTCGACGTTCGTTTCGTTCGACGAGACTCGCGGGGTTCGGCGAGCCGTGACGGTCGGCACACCGGTCCGGAGGCGCTTCGTGGCAGCCAGGCGCGGCGATCTCCGGCACGTCGCCCTCGAACGATACGGGCTCGATCCAGGCACGGTCGTTGTCGGAGTGTTCGGTGGGAGCCTCGGCGCCGGGGTGCTGAACGCCGGCGCAGAGAGAGTGGCTCGTTCCTGGGACGGCCCGGCAATCTCGCTGCTGCACCTCGTCGGTTCGAGGAACCTGGATGCTGTCGACACCTCCGGGTCCCGGGTACCGTGGATGGTCGTGGGCTTTGAGGAAGAGATGGAGTACTTCTATGCGGCATGCGATGTCGTTGTTTCGCGAGCAGGTGGAGTAGCCGTCGCCGAGATCGCCGCAACCCACTCCCCGTCGATTCTCGTCCCCGGGGAATTCGGTGGTGGACACCAGGCCTCCAACGCGCGGGCCATGGAGCGAGCCGGCGCAGCGATCTACCTGCCCGAAGAGCGCATCGCCGAGTTGGCTGTGGTGCTACGAAAGGTGGTCGAGGACGCTCCGGGTCGCAGAGGGATGGCCGAAGCAGCCGCCCGGGTCGCACGCCCCGAGGCGGCGGAACGCATTGCGGAGGCTCTGAGGACTGCCCATGAGTGAGATCCCGCATCGGATTCACATCGTCGGAGTCGGCGGATCAGGGATGAGCGCGCTCGCCAAGCTGCTCTCCGGACTCGGCTACTCAGTGAGCGGATCGGACCTTCGGACGGGCATCGGCCTGGACCGTCTCGCCGATGCCGGCATCGACACCTGGTCCGGAAGCAGTCCGGAGGGAATGCGGGATGCGGAACTCGTTGTGGCCTCCTCTGCCGTGCCCGCGTCGGATCCTGAGCTGCGGGCCGCAACAGGTGCAGGTGTCACGGTGTGGGATCGCCCCCGGCTCCTCGAAGCTTTGACCGCACGCACTCCCGCGGTCGGTGTCACCGGTACACACGGAAAGACAACCTCGAGCGCGATGTTGGTTGCGGCAGCACGCGGAGCCGGTTTGCAACCGTCGTTCGTCGTGGGCGGCGAACTCGTCGGGCTGGGGACCAATGCCGCCGTCGGAACCGACGACCTGTTCATCCTGGAGGCCGACGAGGCCTTCGGCACCTTCCTCTCGTTGCATCTCAGGGCCCTGATGGTGACCAATGTCGAAGCTGATCACCTCGACTACTACGGATCGACCGATGCTCTCGAGGACGCATTCGCCACCGTCGTTCGCAGTGTCGACGGACCGGTGGTCATCTGCTCCGACGACCCAGGGGCAGAGCGTCTTGCACGCCGTACCGCCAGACCCACCTACGGGCTGACCGATGCCGACTGGTTGATCGAGGACCTGGAACTCGTCACCGACCGGGTGATGTTCAGATTCCGGGGGACATCAGTCACGGTGCCGCATCCGGGACTCCACGTTGCCCGCAATGCTGCGGGCGTCCTCGCGCTGGCAACGGAGCTTGGGATCGATCCAGAGGCCGCCGCCGCCGGCCTGGCAGAGTTCCGGGGAGTGCGGCGTAGATTCGAGCTGCGCGGCCGCGTTGGCGGCGTGACCGTCATCGATGACTACGCACATCATCCCACGGAGATCATGGCCACGATAGAGGCGGCCGCCCGCGGGGACTGGAAGCGAATCTGGGCGGTCTTCCAACCGCACCGCTACAGCAGGACCCAGGAGCTCCACCGGGAGTTCGGCGGTGCCTTCATGGGTGCAGATCAGGTCGTGATCACCGACGTCTACGCGGCGGGGGAGACACCCATTCCCGGCGTGACCGGAGAGCTGATCGCGGATGCAGTCCGGGCGCGTACGAGCAGTCAGGTGTCCTATCTGCCCCACCGTGTGGACCTGGCCGGATTCCTCGCTGACAATGTGAGCGCCGGGGATCTCGTGCTGACCCTCGGTGCAGGCGACATCACGCTGCTCGGCTCTGAGCTCGTCCGACTCCTGGAGGGACTGTGAGCGCTTGGGAAGAGATCGCGGATTCGGGAACGATCGAACGTGATGTCCCCCTGGCGCCGCTGACCACCTACAAGCTGGGAGGACCGGCCGATTACCTCGCAACGGTGGAGACCGAAGAAGAGCTGTCGGCTCTGGCCGAGCGCATTGCCCAAGACCCGATCCCGGTAGTGGTGATCGGGCGGGGTAGCAACGTGCTCGTATCCGATGAAGGGTTCAGAGGACTGGTCGTTCGCCTTGGGGTCGGATTCTCCTGGGTGGAAGTGGGCGCAACGGTTGTAGCCGGGGGGGCAACGCCGCTGCCGCAGCTTGCCAGAGCCGCGGCGAAAGCAGGAAGGGGCGGTCTCGAGTTCTACGTGGGCATCCCGGGCTCCGTCGGAGGGGCCGTCAGGATGAACGCCGGTTGCCACGGTACCGAGACTCGCGAACGTCTCATCAAGGCGACCATTGTGCATCTCCTCGACGGTACGACCACCACGAGAACACCTCAGGAACTGGCGTTGTCGTATCGCCACTCGAACCTCGGACCGCTGGACGTCGTTACCAGAGCCGAGTTTTCCAGCCTGCCCGTTGAACGAGAAGCAAGCGAAACCGAGATGCGTGAGATCACTCGATGGCGGAGAGAACACCAACCGGGTGGTGTCCTCAACGCAGGAAGCGTGTTCAAGAACCCACCCGGAGACAGCGCCGGACGGTTGATCGACGAGGCCGGTCTGAAGGGGCTGGCAGTCGGCGACGCCAGAGTGTCGTCGGAGCATGCCAACTTCATCGAGGCTGGACCTCTGGCGACGGCGAGTGATGTCCACGCGCTCGTGTGCGAGATCCAACAGCGAATGCGAGCAGCGGGCGTGGAACTGGAACCGGAGCTCAGACTGATCGGTCGCTTTCCATGAGTATCGAACCGCGTCTGGAGCGGCGACGCAGCCAGGTTCGCGAGGCCCGCGTCCGAAGGAGATTCGGTGTCGTCCTGTGGATCATTGTCGGTGTGGCGCTCGTCGGTGCCGCCGCGTGGCTGCTGCAGTCACCATGGTTGGCCATTCGTCAGATCGGCGTGTACGGAGTCGAACAGTCCAATGCGGCCAGCATTCTGGAAGAGGCCGGCGTCCGTGTCGGTGAGCCGATGGTCGGCATTCATGCGGCAGCAGTACGCAAAGCGCTCGCAACGGACCCGTGGATTGCGGAGGCCCGGATCACCAAGACCTTTCCCAACACCATCGAGGTCGACATTCGCGAACGCACTCCGGCGGCCGGCGTTGCCTGGAAGAGCGGGTGGATGCTCATCGCCGCAGATGGCGTCATCCTCGGACCGGCCGACCACGTCCCCGACGGCGCGGCGCTGCTGCTCCTCGCCGGCTCCGAACCCGGGGCCCCAGGAACCGTGGCCGGCGAAGGCCTGGTAGGTGGATCCGTGGCGTTTGTAGCTGCACTTCCACCATCCTTGCGGGCCGATACCGTCATTGACATCCGGGACGGCGAGCTCTGGGCGCGGACCGCGTCGGTGTATGTTCGTTTGGGCTCGTCGGCCGAGATGCCCCAGAAGGCCGCGGCACTGCAGGCCCTACTGGCCGACGGGCTGGCGGAAGGGGCGGTGGTCAACCTGATCGCGCCATCCAGACCGGCAATCGAAGGCTCTAGTTCAGGGTGAAGGTTTTTGGCTTTACTTACGGTCTTGGAGACCTAAAGTTGTGATGGAGATTCAAGTGAGGATGCTATGAGTGGTTCTGTGAAGCGAGGCACGTCACCGCAAAGCTACCTGGCCGTCATCAAGGTGGTCGGGGTGGGAGGCGGTGGTGTCAACGCAGTCAACCGCATGGTCGATGCCGGAGTGCGGGGTGTCGAGTTCATCGCCGTCAACACCGACGCCCAGACCTTGCTGATGTCAGACGCCGACGTGAAGCTCGACTTGGGAAGGGACGTTACTCGCGGCCTTGGTGCCGGGGCCGACCCGGACGTTGGCCGATCGGCCGCTGAAGGCCATCGGGAGGAGATCGAGGAGGTTCTCAAGGGCGCCGACATGGTCTTCGTGACTGCCGGCGAAGGTGGAGGCACCGGAACCGGCGGAGCCCCGATCGTTGCCGAGATCGCCAAAGAGCAGGGAGCGTTGACGGTCGGAGTGGTGACGAGGCCGTTCGGATTCGAAGGGCGGCGCCGCTCGGTGCAGGCCGAACAGGGAATCCAGAACCTCCGAGAAGCGGTCGACACGCTGATCGTGATTCCCAACGACCGGCTGCTAGAACTGACCGACCCGAAGACCCCGATGGTCGAGGCATTCAGGATGGCCGATGAGGTCCTGACCGCAGGTGTTTCCGGAATCACCGGCCTGATCACCACGCCCGGACTGATCAACGTCGACTTCGCCGACGTGCGCACCATCTTGACCGACGCGGGAACCGCGGTCATGGGCATCGGCCGGTCGTCGGGAGAAGGCCGGGCTGCGCAGGCTGCTCAACGAGCCATCTCCAGCGGGCTGCTCGAAACCTCGATGGAAGGGGCAAGAGGGGTGCTGCTCATGGTGGCCGGGCCCGAGGATGTCACCTTGCACGAGGTCAGTGAGGCAGCGACGCTCGTCGCCGAGAAGAGCGACGATCAAGCCGACATCATCTTCGGTGCAGTCGTCGATAGCTCACTCGGTGACGAGGTGAGAGTCACCGTGATCGCTGCGGGATTCGAGCGTTCACGTCGCGCAACAGGGTTCGCTTCGGGGCGGCTGCAAGGGGAGGACGACCTGATTCCGAGCTTCGTGCAGGGATGAGTCGCGGCCGCACGGCCTACAGCAGCGCTCACGACGGCGACTTGCGCTCTGACCATCATGCCCGATCCGTGTTCGCCGCGACACTCGGCATCTCCGACCGGTGGGCGACCATCCGGCAGGTGCACGGAGCTGTCGTAGTCGAGGTCGCCGAACCCGGCGATGCCGGGCACGCCGACGGCCTCTTCACGCTTCGCAACGAGCTTCCTGTGGCCGTGTTCACCGCCGACTGTCTTGCCGTGGCGCTTGTCAGCGAGACGGGAGTGGGGATGGCGCACGCAGGATGGCGAGGGCTGGCCGCCGGGGTGGTCGATCGGCTGAGATCACGAATGACCGAGGCAGGTGCACCACCCACGAGCGCGACGATCGGACCTGGGATCGGACCATGCTGCTTCGAAGTCGGTGACGATGTGCTCGAGCAGTTTCCTGGCTACGAAACCCGGACCACGTGGGGCACCCGAAGCGTCGACCTGGGGGCGGTGGCACGCAGATCGCTCACAGGACTCTCCGTTTCGCAGGACACGAGGTGCACTCGGTGTGGGGAGGGGTTCTTCTCTCACCGAAGGACAGGGACCTCCGAGAGGATGGCTGGTGTGGCATGGTTGCCGTAAGACTCGCCGAGATCGAAGACCGCATCCAAGCCGCAGTCGCACGATCCGGTAGATCCCGTTCAGAGGTGAAACTGGTAGCGATCGGGAAGACGCAGCCGGTCCCGGTCCTCAAAGCGGCCTACGACGCAGGCCAGCGCCTGTTCGGAGAGAACCGCGCACAAGAGCTGATCGCCAAGACGGCAGACCTCCCCGAAGACATCGTGTGGCACTTCGTCGGCCACTTGCAGCGAAACAAGGTTCGCCTGGTGCGGCCGGTCGTCTCGATGCTGCACTCGATGGACAGCGTGGGGCTGGGTGCGGCGTGGCTCAAAGGACCGGACCTTGCCCCGCCTGTCCTCATCGAGGTGAACATCGGGAATGAACCGCAGAAGCCTGGCGTCTCGGTCGCAGAGATCGAAGGCGTCACCGCCCGCCTCGTGGAGCTGGGAGTAGACGTTCGCGGCCTGATGGCAGTGCCACCGATCACAGTTGATCCCGAGGCCGCTCGTCCCTACTTCCGGGAACTTGCTTCTCTCCGGTCGAGACTGGCGCGACAATGGCCCCAACTGACCGAGTTGTCCATGGGGATGTCCGACGACTTCGAGGTCGCCATCGAGGAAGGATCGACACTGATCCGTCTCGGACGGGCTATCTTTGGTCCCCGCATCACAAGAGGGAGCACATGAGTTCGTTGTTCCAGAAGGCCTTGCTGTACCTGGGGCTTGTGGACGAGGAGGGTTTGGACGAGGAACCTCCGGAGACCGGCACGCCGGCGGCCGCGCCACTGCAGTCGAATATCCGCACCGTGTCCGGCAGCGACGCGCAAGTGCGTGGACGGAGAGTCGAACCGCCAGAGCAAGGCGGCAGCACGAACGCGTCAGCGACACGGGCGGCACCACGTTCCGAAACACGTGCCGACGTCGTCACGGCGAGCACCTTCGATGATGCCAAGGCGATAGCGGATCGCATCCGTGGCCGGCAGCCGGTCGTGTTGAACATGCGAGACACCGATCCGGACATGGTGCGGCGTCTGATCGACTTCGCCAGCGGCCTCACCTACGGCCTCGACGGGACGATGGGCAAGATTGCGGAGGGGGTCATCCTCATCCTGCCCCACGGGGTGAGCCTTGGTAGGGCTGAACGACGCAGACTCGCCGATCTCGGCCTCTATGCCCTGGACGACGAATAGATGGGACTGCTCTGCAATCTGATCTTCCTGTACGAACTCGTCGTGTTCGCGCGCATCATCATCGACTGGTTCCGGGTGCCGTTCGATCATCCTGTCGCCAAGTTGAGGGACGCTCTGGCGGTGGTCGTTGACCCGGTCCTGCGTCCGATCCGGCGGGTGATCCCTCCATTGCGGATGGGGGGAATGGCCATCGACCTGTCCCCGCTGGTGCTGCTGATCGCGCTGTCGCTCCTGCAGGGAATCGTGTGCTGAATCGGGCTATGCTGCCTGTGGCGGGCGCTCAAAGGTGGTTGACATGTCATTGAATCCGGTAGACATCGAACAGAAGACGTTCCGCGTCGCCCTGCGCGGGTACGCAGAAGAAGAGGTCGACGCGTTCCTCGATGAGATCGTGGCGTCGATGCGTGCTTCCGAGCACGAACTGCAGGAGGCCAAGGAGCGAGTCCGCGAACTCGAAAGCCGCCTCGCCGAGACCCAGGAGTCAGAAGACCGCATCAAGCGAACGCTGGTCATCGCCCAGAAGACGGCGGATGAAGTCGTGCGAGAAGCCCGTTTCGAAGCGCAGCAGATCCTGTCTGAAGCACGACTCGATGCTTCCGAAATCGAGACCGAACAGGCTCGACGCCGCGAGCGACTCGGTTCCGAGGTCGGGATGCTGCAGGGTGTCGTCGGAGAGCTACGGGCACACGTCCAGGACTTGTCCGAACGCCTCATGGCTCAGGTCGAAGACGTCGAGACCGCCATGTCCGCGTCGGTGCCCGAGGAGTTCAGGGAACCGGAGCCCGAGCCGGCCGAAGAGGAGGCCGAGACCGTCTACGAGGCCGATGATTCCGAGTTCGAAGACACACGAGCCGACGACTACGAGGGCGGACGCCATGCCGAGGCTGCCGACGATGATGCCGAATACTCGGAGTCGTTCTCGTCGGACGCTGAAGGAGCCGATGGTCTCGAGGACACCGAAGGTGCCGAGACCTCCGATACCGGCGAGGTCTACCTGGGTTCCGACCGACGTCCCTGGGAGCGCTACGGCGACTGAGGGTCCGCAGGCGGCTCTGCGTCCCCGGTTCGAGGCTCAGAGTCCTCAGCCTTTTCGATTCGCACGTGCATCGTAGATCCGTCCACCAACAGCTCCTGTCCGTTGGCCACCTGGGAGACATGCTCGAGACTGACGGCGAGGATTTCGTTGGCGATGAGCTCCGTGTGGTGTTCGAGAGCGTCGGCGAGCGTGTCGTCGTGGCTCGACCACTCCACCGTGATGCGGTCACTGACCTCCAGCCCTTCGTCACGCCTCAGCTGCTGGACACGGTTGACGAACTCCCTGGCCAGCCCTTCGGCCTTGAGTTCCTCGGTGATGTGAGCGTCCAGAACGACAGATAGCGGTCCTTCGGCTGCCACGACCATTCCTTCCTTGGGGCTGCGCTGCACGACGAGGTCATCCGCGGCGATCGTGTGCCCTTCCACCTCGATCGATTCGCCGCTCAGCACCGACTCGATGTCGCTCACAGGCAGTGCCTCGATTCCCGCCGCTACCGCCCTGATGGCGGGGCCCAGCCGGGGCCCCAGCACCTTGAAGTTCGCCTTCGCCTGGATCTCCACGGCGATCCGCTCATCTGCGGCCACGCGTACCTCTTTGACGTTCAGTTCGTCGGCGATGATTGGCACGTGTGCGGTCACCGCGTCGAGCAGCCGCTGGTCGCGGCTGAACACGGTGAGGGTCTGGAGCGGCTGGCGCACTTTGAGACCGTTGGCGACCCTGAGCGACCGTGCGAGCGTGACGACGGTGCGCACCGTGACCATGCGCTGCTCCAGTGCGGTGTCGATCAGGTCCCTGCGGGAAGTGGGGTAGTCCGACAGGTGGACGCTGGCGGGACCCTCCTCTGCGTCTTCTCGGTGGGACACGACCAGTCCCTGGTAGATCTGCTCCGTTACGAACGGCAACACCGGGGCGATTACCTTCGAGAAGGTGACCAGGACGTCATACAGTGTCGCGAATGCGCTCAGCTTGTCATCGTCGCTTGCCTGGCGTGCCCGCCAGAAGCGTCGTCGGGAGCGGCGGATGTACCAGTTCGTGAGGTGATCGATGAACTCGATCATCGGGGGCACCACCGCGTACAGGTAGTAGCCCTCCATCATCTCGTTGACGGTCGAGATGAGGCTTTGCAGCATCGACAGGATCCACCGATCCAGTTCCGGCCTCTCGTGCGGTGGCGGGGCTCCGGCGATGTCGTCCCGGGTGATGCCATCCGCCTCGGCGTAGGTGGTGAAGAACGAGTAGGCGTTCCACAGCGGAAGGATGACCGTCCTTGTGACTTCCTTGACGCCCGCCTCCGTGAAGCGCAGCGGTTCGGCGCGCAGCAGCGGTGAGTTGATCATGTAGGCGCGCAGTGGGTCTGCGCCGTAGCTGGAGAGCACCTCCATCGGATCGGAGTAGTTCTTGAGGCTCTTGGACATCTTGTGTCCGTCCTCGGCGAGGATCAGGCCGTTGACGACACAGTTGCGGAAGGGCGCTTCGTCGAAGATCGCGGCGGCAAGGACGAGCAGTGTGTAGAACCAGCCTCTCGTCTGGTCGAGCCCTTCTGCGATGAAGTCGGCGGGGAACTTGAGATCAAAGGTGTCCCGGTTCTCGAACGGGTAGTGCAGCTGGGCGTATGGCATCGAGCCGGACTCGAACCAGACGTCGAGTACCTCGGGGACTCGCTGCATGGTGGTCCCGCACTCCGGGCAGGGGAAGGAAACCTCGTCGACGTAGTGTTTGTGCAGGTCCGACAGCCGGACTCCGGACAGTGCTTCGAGTTCATCAATCGATCCGATGCAGGTCTTGTGACCGCATGTCTCGCACTCCCATACGGGGATGCAGCTGCCCCAGTACCGGTTTCTGCTGATCGCCCAGTCCCTGGCATTCTCGATCCAGTTGCCAAAGCGCTTCGCGCCCACATAGTCGGGGACCCAGTGCACGCGCTCGTTGAGCTCGACCATCCTGTCTTTGAAGCGCTCAACGTTGACAAACCACGTCGGAATCGCCTTGTAGATCAGAGGCGTGTGGGTGCGATAGCAGAACGGATAGGAGTGGCGGATCTGTTCTCGTTTGACGAGCAGACCCCGGCGCTTCAGGGCATCAATGAGTACCGCGTCGGCATCCTTGACGTACATGCCGGCGACCTCGGTGACCTCTTCCGTGAAGCGTGCCCCGGCATCCACCGGATCAACGAGGACATCGAGGCCGGCGCTCTGGAGGGCGAAGAAGTCGGCCTCTCCATAGGCGGGTGCCATGTGGACGAGACCGGTGCCTTCTTCCGTGGTGACCTCGTCGCTCGAGATCACCCGGAAGGCCCCGCGGTCACGTTCCGTCTCGAAGTAGGCGAATGGGGGATGGTACGCCGCGCCGAGCAGTTCTCGGCCCGATGCCGTTGCAACGACTTCTTCCTCCGGCCAGAAGTCGTCCTTTCGTTCTTCTGCCACCCAGTGCCTCGCATGATCCCTGACGACGGCGACATAGCGGATGTCCTCACCAACGGCGATTGCGAGGTTGCCCGGCAGGGTCCACGGTGTCGTCGTCCAGATGACGAAGTAGTCGCCCTCCCGTACCGGACCGTGAGACCGTACGACGGGAAGGCGCACGGTGATCGCTGGATCGTCCACGTCCCGGTACTCCAGGTTCGCTTCGAAGTTGGACAGCGGCGTTGCGGCTCCCCACGAGTAGGGCAGCACCTTGAACGCGCGATACACCAGCCCCTTGTTCCAGAGTTGCTGGAAGACCCACCAGACGCTCTCCATGAAGTCGAGGTCCATCGTCTTGTAGTCGTCACCGAAATCCACCCACCGGCCGATGCGGCGGGTGATGCGCTCCCACGCCTCGGTATTCGTCTCCACCCTGGCCCGGCATGCCTCATTGAAGCGGGCGACCCCGTAGGCTTCGACTTCCTTCGGACCGTTGAGACCGAGCGCCTCCTGCACCTCCATTTCGATCGGCAGGCCGTGGGTGTCCCAGCCGAACCGCCGGACAACGCGATGGCCGCGCATGGTCCAGTATCGAGGCACGATGTCCTTGATCACGCCGGCAAGGAGCGTTCCGTAGTGGGGGCTGCCGGTCGGGAACGGAGGTCCGTCGTAGAAGGTGTACTCCGAGTTCTCTGGGCGCATTTGCACGGAGGTGGGGAATGCATCGATCTCGTCCCACAACTCCAGGATGTGCTCCTCGAGTTGGGGGAACGAGACGTTGGGTTGAACTCTGGTGAAGTGTTTGCTGTTCATGTCGGTCGCTGCATCGTAGCGAGGCCGGGGCGCGTTCCCACCTTCGGGGGTCTCCGGGAGGTAGAGGGTGAGCCGGCCGCTACCCTGCGCGTATGCCGCCGTTTCGCGTTCACCCCGATGGCACCGAAGTCGTCGTCTGGGTGGTACCGGGTGCTTCGCGGTCCGAGGTCGTGGGCCTGCACGGTGACGCCCTCAGGATTCGGGTCGCCGCCCCTCCTGAAGGAGGAAAGGCGAACAAGTCCGTGATCAGGCTGCTCGCCGGAGTGACGGGTGTGCGGGTTCGACTCGTCTCCGGGGCGGGATCCCGGCGCAAACGGCTCGTGCTCGAAGGGCTCTCACCGGACGATGCGGCAACGCTCCTCGGCCTCTGAGGGCCCCACCGACGCTGCAAGATCTGACTCCAGGTGTTGGTGCCGGGCGGCGGCCCAGTATCTGCTATCTTCCCGTGAACTATGACTCGCCAGCTCTCACCATCGACCTTGGAGAGATATCGGCGTCGCCTCGAAGAGGATCAGAAGGAGCTGCGCCAGACGATCGAGGAGCACCTCGAGGACCTCGAAGAGGCTCGCCTCGCCCAGGCGTCAGGTGAGCGAAGCGCGGATCCGGCCAGCACCGAGACCGGCTCCGCGGCCACCGTATTCGAAGCCGAACTGTCGATCGTGCGAAATACCAGGGCGCTGCTCTCGCAGACGGAGGACGCACTCCGCAGGCTCGATGAAGGGACGTATGGCGTCTGCGTGGACTGTGGGAAGGCCATACCCGCAGCCCGCCTCACCGCGCTTCCCTACACCACGCTGTGTGTCGAGTGCGCGGCAAAGCGCTGAGAAAGGCGGTCGCGTTCGCTCTCGGCGGTCTCGTCGTCGCTCTTGATCAGTTGACCAAGGCGTGGGCCCTGCATGCCCTTCCCGACGGCGAGAGCATGACGTTGATTCCTGGACTCCTCAGACTCCACGTCACGGAGAACTCCGGAGCGGCGTTCAGCATGCTCCAGGGTGCGGGGTCGTTCCTGGTGCTGGCCATCGTTGCCGCGGTGGTTGTCATTCTGCTCGCTATCCGGTCCTCGGAAGGATGGTGGGAGACCCTCACTCTGGGTTTGGTCCTGGGCGGCGCGATCGGCAACCTGATCGATCGGCTGACTCGCGGATCCGGGTTCTCCGACGGCCGGGTCGTCGACTGGATTGATCCTTCCTTCTTTCCCACGTTCAACGTTGCTGATGCTTCGATCACGACCGGCGTGGTGCTTCTACTGCTGTTCGGTCTGCTGACCCGTACCGATTCCGCTGCGTGATCCGCTTCAGACCGACCGGCGGTCGACGACCGACCCTACGATGCCCTCATGGAACTGAGGAAGCAGGTCGGTGAGGAGCTCGCCGGCGAACGTGCCGACAAGATCGTCGCCAAGCTGGCGGGCATCAGTCGCAGCGCTGCCCGCACGCTCGTGGATGGAGGAGCCGTCGAGGTCGCCGGTCGGCCGGTGGCGCCGAAGGACCGACTCGACGCCGGCGTCGAAGTGTGGATCGAGCTTCCGGAGCAGGAGGCGCTGCAGGCAGAAGAGGTCCCTTTCGAGGTGTACTACGAGGACTCCCACCTGGCGGTGATCAACAAGCCTGCAGGCGTCGTGGTCCATCCCGGTACCGGCGTCTCGCGTGGAACTCTGGCAGGCGGCCTGCTGTTTCGCTGGCCGCAGATCGAAGGTATCGGCCGGCAGAACCGGTGGGGGATCGTCCATCGGTTGGACCGCGACACCTCCGGGCTGCTTGCGGTCGCACTCAGCGAGCCCGCCTACGAGGGGTTGACATCTGCGATCGGGGCGCGGGAGGTGTCCAGAACCTACATTGCGCTCGTCCACGGTGCCTTCGAGCTCCCTGCGGGGACCGTCGATGCCCCGATCGGCCGTGACGCCCGTCGCCCCACACGATACGTCGTGCGACGCGAAGGGAGGCCCTCCCGGACGCACTACCGGCGGCTCGCCGAGTGGAGCGATCCGGGGGTGAGCCTGCTCGAGGTTCGCCTCGAGACCGGGAGGACGCACCAGATCCGGGTCCACCTTCAATCGATCGGGCATCCGGTCCTCGGAGATCCTGTCTACGGCCGCAGGGACCCCGTCGAGGTGGAGCGAATCTGGCTGCACGCGGCGTCGTTGTCGTTTACCCACCCGGTCACCGGAGTGACCGTTGCCGTCAGTTCACCGATCCCCGGTGACCTTTGGAAGACGCTGGAGGAGCTGGGCTCCCCCGATGTGGGCGACTATCCAAAGAACACCTGAGCCGTTTCGAACAGCTTCTCGTCGACACCCCTCGTACTCTGGCAGGCCTCGTCGAGAGTCACGGCGGCGATGTCTCGACCGCGCAGGGCGACCATGGTCCCCCAGCGCCCTTCGGCGGCGAGGTCGGCGGCACCGACACCCAGACGGGTTGCGAGAACCCGGTCGTAGGCCGTTGGCGTCCCGCCACGCTGAATGTGTCCGAGTACCGTCACCCGAGCCTCGAACCCGGTCATCTCCTCGAGTCGAGGGGCGATCTGGTAGGCGACGCCGCCCATCCGCTCGAACCCGAACGCATCAATCGCCTTCTGTGGAACGTCCCCATCCGGTGGTTGCACCCCTTCTGCAACCACCACCACCGAATACCTGTGTCCACGCCGGTGTCGGGCCCTGATGATGTCTGCGCACTGTTCGAGATCACAGGCAATCTCGGGGATGAGGATGGCGTCGGCGCCGGAAGCGATGCCCGCATACGTGGCGATCCATCCGCGAGTACGGCCCATGACTTCGACCACCATGATCCGGTGATGTGCCTCTGCCGTGGTGGTGATCCTGTCGATCGCCTCCGTGGCGATCTCCACGGCCGTGTTGAAACCGAAGGTCGTATCGGTGGCGTTGATGTCATTGTCGATCGTCTTGGGGACGCCGACGACCTGCAGTCCCTCGTCTCGGAGCCGCAGGGCCGTCGCGAGGGTTCCGTCACCTCCCACGACGATGATTCCATCGAGTCCGTTGTCTCGCACGGTCTTGGAAACGCTCGCGTAGCCGTCACCGTGGACGTAGGGATCCTTCCGGGACGAACCGAGGATCGTCCCGCCACGCTGGAGAATCCCACGGACGGCATCGCGGTCGAGTGCAACCACATCACCGTCCATCAGGCCTTCCCACCCGTTGAGGATTCCGACCACTTCCGCGTCGTGGGTGATCGTGGCCCGGGTCACCACGGCCCTGATGACCGCGTTGAGCCCGGGGCAGTCGCCGCCGGCCGTCAGGATGCCGAGAACCTGCATCAGTAGAGGAACATCGGCTTGCCGGATACGTGGCGTACCTTCGGCCGATAGGCATCCGCGTCGTAGAGTTCCTGGACGTCGACGCGTTTGACGCCTTCCCTGGTCACGCTGATCGGCACGCTCGTGTAGGTGCCTCCCCGCAACGCAACCATCCGTCCCGACGCTCCTTCGAGGGCCAGGTCGGCTGCCATCACGGCGTAGTTGGTGGCGACCATCAGGTCGAGCGAGTCCGGGCTGCCCGAACGCATCAGATAGCCCACTTGCTGATAGACGATGCCTTGACCGGTCTTCTCCTTGAGGAGCTGGCCGGTCTGCGCACCGACACCACCGAGCTTGCGATGCCCGTAGGCGTCGGCGTTGCCGGATAGGAACATCTCACCGCCTTTGATCGTGGCTCCCTCGGAGATGGTCATCATGGCGTAGTTGCTCGGGTTCCTTCGGCGGTCCTCCATGAGGAGCGAAGCCAGCTTGTCGATGTCGAAGGGAACTTCTGAGATGATCGCCCTGTCCACCCCGGCCAAATATGCGGTGATCAGCGAAGTCTCGCCGCTGTAGCGGCCGAAGAGTTCGACGACGGCGAGTCGCTCATGCGAACCGGTCGACGTCCGCAGATTGTGGATGAACTGCACACCCCTGGTGACCGCCGTGGAGAAGCCGATGCAGTAGTCGGTGCCGTGAACATCGTTGTCCATCGTCTTCGGGATGGCGATGACCGGGACTCCCTCGTCGTGCAAACGCAGTCCGTAGGAGAGGGTGTCGTCTCCACCGATCGGGATGAGTACGTCGATCTGTTGAGCTTCGATGACGTCGAGCACGTGCTTGGTGAAGTCATAGGGTCCATCACCCTTCGCCTGCTCCTGAAGCATCTCCGGCACGGCGTCGACCGGGACTTGGCCCGGGTTGGTGCGTGATGTGTGCAGGAACGTTCCCCCGGTGCGGTCCACGGTGCGCACCCTGTTCCTGTCGAGTGGAATGAGGTTGGAGGCGAGGCTCTCCGGATCACTTGGGTCGGACTCGAGAAGCCCACCCCAACCTCGTCGAATCCCGACTACCTCGTGACCTTCGTCGCTCACCCTGTCGACGACAGCCTTGATGCAGGGGTTCAATCCGGGTACGTCACCGCCGCCGGTGAGGATTCCGATTCTCATGGGCTATCCCTTTTGGTAGATGTCGATGAAGTGACGGAAGTTCGCGGCGATGTCGGCGATCGCCTCGTCACGGCTCATCCGGTTGTCCTTCAGTCCTTCGACGCCGTTCCACCAGATCGTTCGCCCGATGGCAAAGCCGACGTAGCCGGGTGTGTTCGCTCCCGCTTCGAGCCAGTGGTCGACCCGGGCGCCGTCGGCGCCGCGACCCAGAACGACGGCGGTCACATGATCCCGGCCATCACGGCGGATGAGCTTGGCGATCAGATCGCAGTCGATGGCACGGTCCAGGCCCTCGATCTTCCAGATGTCGGGTTCGACGCCGGCAGTCTGAATCTCGTCGATGGCTTGCAGCATCAGGTAGGGACGGACCTCGGTGTCGTAGGCGTCGGTGTTGCCGCCAACGAGCGCAAGCTGTGCCTCGCTGGCCGGTACGAGGAGCTCGAACAGGAACGTGCGATCGCGCTCGTGCAACCAGCTGCCGAGTTTGGCGAGGCGCCGGCCCTGGATCTCCTTGGTCTCGTCGCTGTCATCCGGGTTCCAACGAACGAGCACCTTGGAGAACTCCGGATCGAAAGCTTCGATGTGATCTCCGAAGGCTTCGCCGTACTGGAAGTCGAAGGTCGGTTGCCCCGAACGTTCGACGGGCATTGCCAATCGAATCCCGCTCGACTTGGCGTCACGGGCAACATCGGCGCCCATTTCTTCGTCAACCAGGATGCCGACCGACTCGACAGGTGCCCCATCTGAGATTGCCTTCTGGACGCCTTCGAAGATCAACCGCTTGGCGTCGGCGAGGCGAGCTTGTTCCACGGCGTCGGGTTCGCGCCCGACGATGCCGAACATCTTCTTCTTGAAACTTCCTCGGTGGTCGAAGGCCAAAATGTAGAGGGCCGCGCTCATACCATCTCCTTGCGACGGTGAAGCACCATGCTACCTCGCAGCCGGCAGCGTTCGTCGGGTAGCCTCGCGGGCTCTCTGGTTCGCACTGGTAGGGTTGAAATCTCAGCGGTGTAATTCATGGACGGCTTCGCACATCTGCATCTCCACACAGAATTCTCCATGCTCGATGGAGCGGCCCGCGTCAATGACGTGGTCAAGGCGGCGCGTCACGATGGGCAACCGGCCGTAGCGATCACCGATCACGGCGTCATGTACGGGGTCGTCGACTTCTAT
This sequence comes from uncultured bacterium, assembly GCA_965549635.1. Lineage (GTDB taxonomy): Bacteria > Actinomycetota > Acidimicrobiia > Spongiisociales > UBA4744 > CBEVHI01. The sequence continues at coordinate 27,404 of CBEVHI010000007.1, forward strand.
CAGGCAGCGATCCGGGAAGGTGTCAAACCGATCATCGGCGTCGAGGCCTACGTCACGCCCGGTTCACGGTTCGACCGGCCTTCGAGGGACCGGAACGTGCGATACCACCTGACACTGCTCGCAGAGAACAAGACCGGGTATCAGAACCTGATGAAGCTGGTGAGCAAGGCCTACCTCGAGGGGTACTACTACAAGCCGCGTATGGATCTCGACCTGCTGGCCGAGCACAGCGAGGGCATCATCGCCGCGTCGGGATGTCTGGGCGGAGAGGTTCCGCAGCTTCTCGCCCCCGACGCATCGAGCGAGGAGGGGAATCTCGGCCAGGTCCGCAACTTCGACGCTGCGCTGAGCGCGGCGTCGCGCTATCAGGACATCTTCGGTCGCGACAACTTCTACATCGAATTGCAGGACCACGGGCTCGAAGCGCAGCGACGTGTCCTGCCCGACCTGGTCGAGATCGCCAGGCGGATCGGTGCTCCGCTGGTGGCGACGAACGACTCTCACTACACCCGTCAGGACGAATCGGATACTCACGATGTTCTTCTCTGCATCCAGACCGGCGCGACGATCAGCGACCCCAATCGCTTCAAGTTCCAGGGTCGAGAGTTCTACCTGAAGTCGGCAAGGGAGATGCGTGCCTTGTTTCCCGATGACCTGTACCAGGGAGCAGCCGACAACACGCTCGCTATCGCCGAGCGGGCCAACGTCGAGCTGCGATTCGGGGAGATCCTGCTGCCTCAGTTCCCCGTCCCTTCCGGCGAGTCGGAGGCTTCCTACCTGCGGGGACTGGTGGTCGAAGGAGCACGAGCAAGATACGGCGATCCGCTGCCCCGCGAGGTTGTCGAGAGAATCGAACACGAACTGCGGATCATCGAAGAGATGGGTTTCCCCGCCTATTTCCTGATCGTGTGGGATCTCATTCGGTTCGCAAGGGAGAGCGGCATCCGGGTTGGTCCCGGCCGGGGGAGTGCCGCAGGATCGATCGTCGCCTACAGCCTGCGGATCACCGACCTGGATCCATTGCGATACGGCCTGATCTTCGAACGCTTCCTCAACCCTGGCCGGCGCCAGATGCCCGACATCGACATGGACTTCGATGAGCGGTATCGCTCCGAAGTCATTCGCTACGCGGCGGAACGCTACGGCAGCGACCACGTTGCCCAGATCGTCACCTTCTCCACGATCAAGGGGCGCCAAGCGCTTCGCGACTCCTCCCGGGTCCTCGGCTTCTCCTACGGATTCGGCGATCGGATCGCCAAGATGATGCCCCCGTCGATCCTCGGGATGGAAGCCTCGCTCGACCAGTGCTTGACCGACCCGGGAAAGGGTGCCGACCCGGCGCTACGTGACTTCTACTCCAACGCTTCCCAGCTCCGGGCGGTCTATGAGACCGAGGAGGATGCCCGTCGGGTCATCGACACTGCCCGTGGACTCGAAGGACTCCGCCGGCAGGACTCCATCCATGCGGCCGCGGTGGTGATCTCACCCGAGCCACTCACCAACCTGGTCCCGCTTCAACAGAAGGGCGACGGAGCCGAGATCGTCACCCAGTACGAGATGCACGGCGTGGAGGACCTCGGGCTGCTGAAGATGGACTTCCTGGGCCTACGCAATCTCGCCACCATCGACCGCTGCCTCGAACTGATCGCAGAATCCTCGGGTCAGAGAGTCGATATCGATGCTGTACCTCTCGACGATCACGACACGTTCGAAATGATCCGCGCAGCCGACACCATCGGCGTGTTCCAACTGGAGGGATCGGCGATGCGTTCCCTGATCCGGGCGCTCGAACCGGAGACCTTCGATGACATCGTTGCCGTCAATGCGCTATTCCGTCCGGGTCCGATGGGCATGAACATGCACTATGAGTACGCCGACCGCAAGAACGGACGCAAGCCGGTCGAGTATCCACATCCTGCCACTGAGCCTTTCCTGCGCTCGACGTACGGGATCATCGTCTACCAGGAACAGGTCATGCAGGTGGCGCAGGCAGTGGCCGGCTACTCGATGACCGAAGCCGACATGCTGCGCAAAGCGATGGGCAAGAAGGTCAAGTCGATCATGGCCCACGAACGCGGCAAGTTCGTTGCCGGCTGTGTGTCCGCCGGCAATCCCGAGAAGCTCGGCAGGGACCTGTGGGACGCGATCGAGCCGTTCGCCGGATACGGCTTCAACAAGTCGCACAGCGCGGCGTACGGATACGTTGCGTATCAGACGGCATGGCTGAAGGCGCACTACCCGGCCGAGTATCTCGCTGCCCTGCTCACCTCCACCAAGAAGGACAAGGACCGCACAGCCCTGTACTTGAACGAGTGCCGCAACCAGGGTGTCGAGGTGGTCGTTCCCGACGTGAACCGCTCCGAACTGGACTTCGTGGTCCGTGACGGCCGGATCCTCTTCGGCATGTCCGCAATCCGCAACGTGGGGGAGAGCGTCGTCGAGAAGATCGTCGCCGAGAGGCGTGAGGGAGGGCCGTTCAAGGACTTCCAGGACTTCGTCGACCGTGTCGACGTGTCGGTGCTCAACAAACGCACGATCGAGTCGCTGATCAAAGCGGGGGCGTTCGACGGACTCGGCGTCACGCGCCGCGGTCTGATCCTCAGCTATGAGCAGATCCTCGACGCGACGGTGACCCGGCGCCGAAACGAAGAGATGGGGCAGTTCAGCCTCTTCGGTGGGGGAGGCGCCGTGGACGACGTGGAGCCGATCACGATCCCTGCCGTCGAGTGGGACAAGCGCGTCCGTCTCGGGTTCGAGAAAGAAATGCTCGGCCTCTTCATCTCGGACCATCCTCTACTCGGCGTCGAACATCTGCTCAGCCGTTTCGCTACCTGCACGATTCCGGAACTGTGGGAGCTTGACGACTCGAGCTCCGTCACCGTCGGTGGACTGGTGGGGGCCATCAATCGGCGCTTCACCCGCAAGGGAGAGCCAATGGTCTTCTTCGATCTCGAGGACCTGGAAGGCTCTGTGGAGGTCGTTGCGTTTCCCAAGACGGTCATGGCTGCCGGTCCGATGATTCGTGAGGATGCGGTCCTCGTCGTGACCGGCCATCTGGATCATCGTGGAGAGGACATCAAGGTCATCGCTCACGAGATCAGCGAGCCGGAGCTGCGGTCCGACCGGTCGGTGCGACTGAAGGTACCGGCCCTGCAGCTGTCCCCCGATCTGGTGGAGCGCCTGCAGGAGATCCTCGCCAACCATCCTGGTCCGGCTCCTGTCTACCTGGAGATGCTCTCCGATGGGGACCCGAAGATCTGGAAGCTCTCGGATCAGTACCGGGTGGAACCGCGCAGCGCCCTCTACGCGGAACTGCGGGAGCTACTGGGGACCAAAGCGGTCTCCTGAGTCCTCAGCCTCCAGCTTCCAGCTACCAGCTACCAGCAGCCAGCTACCAGCTACCAGCCACCAGCTACGAGCTACCAGCCACCAGCCACCAGCTACCAGCTACCAGCTGGAGGTTGCGCGATGCTCTCGTGTTGAGAACGCTTCGCTGTTCGCTGTTCGCTGTTCGCTGTTCGCTGTTCGCTGTTCGCTGTTCGCTG
>CBEVHI010000008.1:0-28903 GCA_965549635.1 uncultured bacterium
GCGGACACGATCTTCTGGCGGCCGGTCACTCCCCGTGTGGCTTTGAGGGCCAGGTCCATCGCCTCGCCACCACCGACTCCGAAGATCACGCCGGTGAGCTCACTACCCGTGGTCGCGACGAGGCGTTCCGCCAGCCTGGCTCGCATCGGCGAGATGAGATGGTGATTCCCGATGTCGTACAGGTCGAGGGCATCCTTCACTGCCGCGACAATGCGTGGATTGCGGTGGCCGAGATTGAAGACACCTCCGTTGCAGTGGCAGTTGTACAGGGGTGTCTCGCCGTACGCGTCGCTGAAGGTTGCTCCGTTCCTTGGCCCCATCACGAGACTGAGGTCGAGTTGGCGGTAGAGAGCGACCTTCCCGGGAGAGATATGGGCGGCGTACGCGTCGTACACGTCGTCGCCAGTCGGATACTGCCGATAATCCATCGCACCTCCTTCGCCCAATCAGACTACGACACCGCCGCCTAGGAGACAGCTGAGCAATACATGTCACGCATCTCGACGACCATACATCACCACCCGCTGCGTTCTCGGTTCCCCCATTACCGCACGGGTAGTGGCGAAACCTGCGGCCTTGCGGGTGGCGCGCCTGGTCGCCGATCTACCCAACGGCATCACTCAGCAGACTCCTAGAGTGACGCCCAATGACCCGGTCAATCCACGAAGCGGTCGTCGTCGTCACCGGCGCCTCCTCCGGTATCGGGAGAGCGACGGCTCTCGCTCTGGGTCGCGAAGGGGCTCGCCTCGCCCTCGGGGCACGAAGAGTCCCGCTCCTCTTGACCCTGACCGAAGAGATCGAAGCGGAGGGCGGGGAATCGTTCGCCGTTCCTACCGACGTCGCTGATCGGACCCAGATTCGCAATCTGATGGAAGCGACTGTCCGACGATGGGATCGCATCGATGTAGTGGTCGTCAACGCCGGTATCTGGCTCCAGTCACCGATCTCGGAAACGACGGAGCAACAGTGGCGGCGGGTCATGGAGATCGACTACTTCGCGGCCGTGGCCACCACGCTGGAGGCACTCCCGCACATGGGCAATGGGGGCCATGTGATCTTCGTGAACTCCCTGGAAGGCAGGAAAGGGGTTCCCCTCGAAGGTGCCTATGCAGCCGCAAAACACGCCCTGGCCGGGTTCGCCGGTGTTGCCCGGCAGGAGCTTGCGAGCCGCGGGATTCTGGTGACGAGTGTCTTCCCGGGAAGGGTCGACACGCCGCTGATCGAGCGTCTCTGGGTCCCGGCCGTGCAGGCCAAAATGCCGGCCGACGCGGTTGCCGCCGCAGTGGTGTCGGCGATTCGCCGTCCCCGGAGAGAGATCTATCTTCCTGCCCTCTCAGGACGAGTCTTCTCGTGGCTGGGACTCGTGGCACCCGGACTGAGCGATCGAGCGGCAAGGCTGCTGCGCCTGCAGGGCAGAATGGACTGACGCTCAGAATCGCTCGACGAATCTCGCCAGTTCTCCGATGACTCTCGACCGGTCGGTCTCGTTGACGAGCTCGTGCCGGTCACCCTTGAACAGTCTGATCGTCACATCGGTCGAAGGGGCCCGCAGCACCGCTTTGAGCGAGGTCTGATAGGGGACAAACGGATCGTCGATCCCGTGCATGAACAGAATCGGCATCGTCAGCCGATCGAGGTCCTCGTTGAATCGTTCGAGTGCCGCGACCTCGGCAACGAGGAGCGGACGCTTGTAGAGACCGTGGTACACCATCGGATCGGCGGCATACGCTTGCTGCGTCACCGGATCGCTCGACATGCCCGCGACATCAGAAGGCGCTTGCAGCAACGACGGATCAACCAGCGCCCTCCGGGCCCAATCCCAGTCGCCGATCACAGCGCCCATGAACACGAGTCCTGCGACCTCGTCAGGAAATCGCTGCGCAAGGCGAGCGCTCAACAGACCGCCCATCGAGTGACCAACTACGATCAGCGGTGCCTGCGGATGGTCGGCAGTGGCGAGCGACACGACCTCGTGGAGGTCGTCGACGACATGCTCGAAGTCCTGGATGAGCGCCCGCTCACCGCCCGTCCTTCCGTGCCCGATGTGGTCCGGGGCATAGACGGCCGCGCCGGCGTCGCCGAGAGCGTCTGCGACGTGCCCATACCGTCCGCCGTGCTCGGCATATCCGTGCACGATCAGCACCAATCGACGAACCTCACGCTTCGGTTCCCACACCCGGCAGTACACAGGGCACTCGCTGCCGTCGAACGTCACTTCGCGCATTGGTCCTCCTCGTCCAAACGCACACTACCGCCCCACCCGACAGCGAGGAGTCCCAACAGGAAAGGGTCTTTTGCCTCTGGCGCGCTCGGACTGCATCCTCGATGATGCAGTCAGGTCAGGGGACCCGGAGCCGCACCTGAGGTGGGCCCCGCGACCCAAGAGAGCCGGGAGCAACTCGACCCCAATCGATCCCACACCCCTCCCGGCTCTCTTTTCGCGCCCAAGAAGGGCCATCCGGCCCTGGTGCTCACCACCCGCACTCTGCAAGAATGCGCCCTCGTATGTTCGTCTCCTACTTCGCCCAGGTCCCCGTCTCGTTCGACCTTGCCGTGGAGCGCCTCGAACCGGTGATCGAGGATCTAGGCGACTGGGCCCACGACGCCTACCGCAGCGGAGAGGAACTGAGGACGCGCGTCGGTGTCGGAAGAAGCTCGCCGGTCCTCGCCAAAACGGTCGTACTGGAAACGGCGACCCCCGAGCACAGCCACGACAGCTACATCATCCCCATCTCATGGAGGGCGACCGGCGCGCCGATTCTCTTCCCGATGATGCGCGCCGACCTGCAGCTCGAAAGGGTCTCGAGAGACACCACCCAGATCCGTCTCAGCGGCTCCTACACGGTGCCGCTCGGAGCGATCGGCCAGATGTTCGATGACGCTCTCCTCCACCGCGTCGCCGAGGCCACCATCGAGAACTTCGTGAGTCGAGTCGCCGAAGCGATCACCCAAAGCTCCTGAGGCGCCGAGCGGCGGTACGCGCCCTTCGCAGCGGGTCGGGAGTGCGGAACCTGCCTGTGGCCTGTCGGACGATCCTCACCGCCTGATCCGGTGTCGTTCTCCATGCCGCGTGCACGCAGAGAGGTCGTGCCCCTTCCCTCGTGCGAAGCCAGAATCCCACCAACTCCTCATGCAAGAAGAGCGGCGACTCGGACCACCGGGACACCGCCGGCCACGGGCCAGTCGCGATGAGCGGACGATGGGTGACGCCGACGGTTGGGATTTCGCAGATAGCACCAAGATGCGCGGCAAGTCCGAAACGTCGCGGATGGTCTCGCCCCGTGGCGTTGACGATGAGTACGTCGGGCTTGCGAGGGAGCTCGCCAACGGCTGCGGCAAGAAGTGGACCCTCACGAAGAGCAAGGCATCCCCGCTCGTAGGGAGCACCGGCCGGGCCTCGCGTGACAACAGCCCTTCGCGTTCCCGACGTGGCTGCGGCGAACCCGGGATCACCGGCGGAGCCACGACCGGTTCCACCTCGTGCGAAACACACGAAGACACCGCCGATCGACGGAGCAGCCGGCGAGTGCCATGGAGGAGGCTCCTGCGATCCCCACCAGACCTGTGCTTCGCAGAGGGCTTCGACCGAAACCGGCCAGTCCATACGCGAAGGCTACTTCTTCTCCGACTGGTAGTACGGGTCGGTACCGGCCTGGTGGTCGGTGACGTCGATGATCTGGCCCAGATCGGAGATCACGTTGCGGAGCATCTGTTCGATCCCCTGCCGAAGTGTCACGGACGCCAGCCCGCAACCCTGACAACCTCCGAGAAGCCGCAGATAGACATCACGCCCTTCGACACCGACGAGTTCGGCCGCTCCTCCATGTGCGGCGATCGCCGGATTGACCTGTCGCTCGATCACGGTGGCAACTTGCTCTGCAAGGGAGCCCTCCAGCGTGCCGACGGCTCCCGGATCGAAGACCGGGCTTGCCGGCTTGTTCGGGTTCTCCATCGCCAGTCCACCGGCATTCACGTCGAGGACGGAGCCGTCGAGCTTGACGAGATCCTCGCTTCGAAGCGCCAGCGCCAGATCCCCATGACGCTCGATGCGGTGAGAGCGCTCGACGTGGGCAAGCGGGACGAAGCTCAAGTCGTAGGCGAAGTCGCCACCATGCGTGCCGGTGACCTCCAGCAGCAGCACCGCCTCACCGTCTCCCGGCTCCAGGTCACGGATCTCGATGATCTTGCTGAGCGCGACATCGGTGATCGAGAGTGTGTAATCCATGTGGACGTCATCGTACCGGGCGCCCGAAACAAGTTGAGTAGCACCACAGTCCGACGATCATGCGGGGATGAGCACTGCCGTCGTCATCCTCCCCACAGGGACGTATCGAGCCGAGGACTTCGTTGAGGCCGGTCGATCACTCGGCATAGACCTGATCATCGCCGCCGAGGAACGCCACGCACTGCTTGGAGACGACAGGTTCATCCAGATCGATTGCGGCGACCCGTATCGATCCGCTGACGCAATCGTCGCTGCCGGTGACCTTCGGGCCATCGACGCCGTCGTGCCGGTAGACGATGCCGGTGTGATGATCTCCGCGCTCGCCTCCCAGCAACTAGGTCTCGTTCACAATCCTCCAGCCGCGGTAGCTGCGACACGAAACAAGGCGATTCTGCGGCGGGCCCTCGCCGAGCGGGAAGTTCCCCAGCCGGCGTTCGAACTCGCGTCGCCAACGAGCGACACCGTCGCCCTTGCGGAGTACCTGGGGACACCGGTCGTGCTCAAACCGCTCTCTCTGTCCGCCAGCCGGGGTGTGATCAGAGTCGACCATCCACTACAGGCGCCGCAGGTCGCCGAGCGGATACGAAGGATCCTGGCGGTCGCAGGACAGGACCCCAACCAGCCGATCCTCATCGAACGCTACGTCCCTGGTGTCGAGGTAGCGGTGGAGGGCTTGCTAAGGGACGGCGCGCTCGAAGTGTTGGCCATCTTCGACAAGCCCGAACCGATGGAAGGCCCCTACTTCGCAGAGACCATCCTCGTGACTCCCTCCCGGCTTCACCCCGAGATGCTTCAAGAGGTCGAGACCGTAGCCGAGCGGGCGGTGCGAGCTCTTGGGCTCAAAGACGGGCCCGTCCACGCGGAGCTGCGGGTCGACAAAGCCCGAGTGTCTGTCATTGAAGTGGCGGCGCGGTCCATCGGCGGGCTGTGCAGCCGGGTTCTCCACTTCGGCCTCCTCGGCACCTCGCTGGAGAACCTGCTGCTGAGACATGCCATGGGAATGCGCTTGGACACTCGCCGGGAGCGTCGAGCATCCGGGGTCCTCATGCTCCCCGTCCCCACCGCCGGCATCCTCCGGCGTGTTGACGGGAAGGATGCAGCCGCCGCAGTCCCCGGCATCAGCGACGTCACCATCACGATTCCTCCAGGCTCAACCGTGATGCCACTCCCTGATGGAGCCAGGTATCTCGGTTTCCTGTTTGCCGCCGGCGACACTCCGCTCGAGGTCGAGACGGCACTGCGCATCGCGAGAGACCAGCTCGACATCGTCATCACCGAGTCGTGACCGCGGCAGATACTCTCCGGAACCGCGCAATAATGCTCCGATGCAATTCACCCGTTCCTCAGGCGTGCTCGCCCACCCGACGAGCCTTCCCGGTCCAAGCGGCATCGGCGACATCGGGCCGGCGGCGCTGGCGTGGGTTGATCAGTTGGCGGAAATGGGCTGTGCCCTCTGGCAAATCCTCCCTCTCGGTCCGACCGGCTACGCCGACTCGCCCTACCAGAGTCTCTCCAGCTTCGCCGGCAACCCGAACCTGATCAGCGTCGATGCGCTCCTCACAGAAGGATTGCTCGATCCTGCCGACATCGCAGACACACCCACGTTCCCGACGAACCGTGTTGATTTCGGAACGGTGATCCCATGGAAACGGGACATGATCGATCGCGCACTCACCAGGAGCGGCGACTTCGCAGACGAGTTCGAGCGTTTCCGCACGGAGAACCACGGCTGGCTGGCCGACTACGCGCTCTTCATGACACTCAAGGATCTCTACGGTGGACGGGCATGGACGCTGTGGCCCCCTCTCTTGCGGGATCGCAACCCTGCCCAGATCGAGAAGGCATCGGTTGCCTACGCCACGGAGATCACCCGGCACGAGTTCGCCCAGTTCCTCTTCTTCCGCCAGTGGGAAGTGCTCCATGACTACGCCCGCTCCCGAGGGATCAGCATCATCGGCGATATCCCCATCTTCGCTGCCGGCGACTCGGCTGACGTCTGGGCCAATCGCCGGCTGTTCCAGCTGACCGCTGACGGAGAACCAGCGTTCCAAGCAGGCGTCCCGCCCGACTACTTCTCGGAGACCGGACAGCTGTGGGGCAACCCTCTGTACGACTGGGAGGAGCATCGGCAGACGGACTTCGCCTGGTGGATCGAGCGCTTCAGAGCTGTGCTTCGGCTCGTCGACATCGTGCGCGTCGATCACTTCCGCGGCTTTGTGAACTACTGGGAGGTTCCCGGTGGGGCGCGAACCGCGGTCGATGGTCGGTGGGTCGACGGACCTGGAGAGGTCTTCTTCAAGGCGGTACGGCGGGAACTCGGTGAGCTGCCGATCATCGCCGAGGATCTGGGGCAGCTCGATCCTCGGGTGCCGGCACTCAGAGACCTGCTCGGCCTCCCGGGCATGAAGGTGTTCCAGTTCGGTTTCGATGCCGACCGGACCAACGACTTCCTTCCCCACCGGTATCCGAAGAACAGCGTCGCCTACACGGGCACTCATGACAACGACACCACCCGAGGCTGGTTCGAGAGCCTCGACGACGAGAAACGCTCCTTCGTACTCAAGTACCTGGGAACCGACGACAGCGAGATCGCCTGGGACAGCATGTGGGCAGTCTGGAAGTCGAGGTCGATCTTTGCGATCGCCCCTCTCCAGGACCTGCTCGACCTTCCGGCGAGCGCGCGAATGAACACACCCGGTACGACGCAGGGCAACTGGCAGTGGCGCGCCACACCAGGCGAGATCGGACCGGCGGTCGAGCAACGTATGCGAGCACTGAATCGGGCGACCCGGCGGAAGCCCGGCAGGAAGCCCAAGCCGTGACGCTCCGCCCGATGACACCCGACGATCTGTGGGCACTGCCCCGCGTCGGCGATCCCTCTGCCGCTGCAGGAACCGTCGTTTTCCCCGTCACCCGATTCGACCTCGAGTCGAACCGTGGCACGACCGCACTGCACCTTCTCACACCGGAGGGGTCCAAGGTACTCACCGAGCCGGGCCTCGATTCGAGGTCGCCGGCTGTCTCTCCAGACGGTCGGCAGGTCGCCTTCGTCCGCTCGCGAGGTCCCGACGATCCGGCCCAACTCCACCTCATGCCCGTCCATGGAGGCGAGTCCGAGTGCCTGACGGACATGCCGCTCGGTGTATTCGGACCCAAGTGGATGCCTGACGGAGAAGGCGTTCTGTTCCTCTCCCCCGTGTTTGGGGATGACCCGACCGTCGACGGCACACGTACGCGAGCAGACGAACGGCGAGAAGCAAAGGTCAAGGCGCGAGCGACCGAAGACCGCCTCTACAGGTTCTGGGACCGCTGGTTGACTGATGGGGAGATCCCCCACATCTTCCTGCTTGATCTCTCGACACGCGAGATCAGGGATCTGACACCTGATGCACGCCGCCGATGGAGCTGGAACCAGGAGGCCGACTCGTACGACGTGTCTCCAGATGGCTTGGAGGTGGCCTTCTCCGCGGACACCAGTGAGCCTCCTCACGACCAGCCGCGAACCGCCGTGTTCACCACCTCGGTTGCTGAAGCCTCAACAGTCTGTCTCACTCCAGATGGCACCGGCCATGAACGGCGCCCGCGCTACAGCCCCGACGGTACCCATCTCATCTACGGCATGCAGCGGGAGATCGACTTCTACGCCGACCGCGTACGGCTGGTCAAATACGATCGGCGGTCGGGCGAACACAGCGTGCTGACCGAAGACTGGGACCGGTCGGCTTCGTCCTGGGAACTCACGGCCGACGGGGACATCGTGTTCACCGCGGAGGATCAGGCACACGTGAACCTCTATCGCATGGGATTCGACGGAGGACCCCCGACCCTCGTCGCCAGGGGTGGGAGCTTCGGTCGGCCGGCGCCGTCCGGTGACGTGGTGTACGCGACCCGGCACGACCTCAGCCATCCCCCGGAAGTCTTCGCAGTCGACGGCCACGGGGCCCGGCGGCGGACACACCTGACCGACGAAATCCTCGGTGGACTGCGACTCGGCGAAGTTGAAGAGATCCAGTTTTCGGGAGCCAACGGCGACCCGATCCAGGCCTACGTGGTCTTTCCGCCCGATTTCGACGCCAGCCATCGGTGGCCGCTCGTGCACATGATCCACGGCGGCCCTCACGGCATCTTCGGAGACGGCTTTCACTTTCGCTGGAACGCCCAGGCGTTCGCGGCGCCCGGATACGTGGTTGCACTCGTCAACTTCCACGGGTCCACGTCCTGGGGCCAGGACTTCGCCACATCGATTCACGGAGCCTGGGGTGACCTGCCCACGAAAGACATCCTGGCCGCCACCAACCATCTGGTCGGCCGCGGCTACATCGATCCGGAACGCATGGCTATCACCGGTGGTTCGTACGGCGGGTACTTGGCTACCTGGCTCACGACCCAGACCGACCGCTTCGCATGCGCAGTCGCCCACGCCCCGGTCACAAGCCTGCCCGGAATGTACGCATCGGATGCCACGATGGGTCGCGCCCGCGCCTACGGCGCCGAGTACTGGGACGACCCTGAGGTCGTCGATCGGTGGAGTCCGGCCCGCAACGCGGCCGGCTACCAAACTCCGACGCTCGTGATCGTCGGGGAGCGTGACTACCGGGTCCCGCTCAGTCAGGGTCTCGAGCTGTACGGGGTGCTCAAGGCAAAAGGCATCCCGGCCCGCCTCGTCTACTACCCGGACGAGAACCACTGGATTCTCAAGCCGCTGAATTCCCTGCGTTGGTATTCGGAGGTCCAAAGCTGGCTCCACCGGCACCTCAATCAGGCCTCAACTTGAAGTTGAGGCCTGGCTCCGGCGCGCACCGTCTTCCGAGAAGTGCCTGGTCATAGGTCCTCTTACGCGCAAAGTGCGCGTAAGACGATTTTGTGATTCGCCTCAACCGTTCATCGACGGTGAACGTTCCCCTATCCTGATCTGGTGTCCGACACCGCGATCATCTTCTGCGGAGGCGATGACGTACCTGCCGGCGCCGGAGGCTCCCTCCCCGCCGACGGGTTGGTCATAGCCGCCGACTCCGGCCTGGATCTGGCAGTGAAGATGGGCGTCGAGGTTGATGTTCTCGTCGGAGATCTCGATTCGGTCGACACGTCGGCGCTTGCGCAAGCCCGTCGCCGAGGGGTCGCCATCATCCGTCATCCGGTCGACAAGGACTCGTCGGACCTCGAATTGGCCGTGGATCTGGCGCGCGAGAGGGGCGTCTCCTCGGTCATCGTCATCGGAGGCTCCGGAGGGCGAATCGACCACTTCCTCGCGAACGCCTCCCTGCTGGCTGCCCAGGATGGCATCGCCGTCGAGTGGCGAACCGGTGTCGGCACCGTCTACCGGGTCGACAAGTCACTGCGAATCCATGGAGCGCCGGGGGACACCGTCAGCCTGCTCGCACTCGGAGGCGCGGCCCAGGGTGTGCACACGCTGGGCCTGCGGTGGACGCTCCAGGGAGAGGATCTTCCCTCCGGATCGACGCGGGGAATCTCGAATCGATTCACCGCCGAGTGGGCCGAGATCACCGTTGCGAGCGGCAACCTTCTGGTCATCGTCTGACTTCTTCTGCCAACAAGCGTGGCGGCGTGATAGGTTCAGAGCAATGAGAGGAGGCCTGCCTTGAGACACGTATGGAGGCTGCTATTGGCGGTGGCCCTCATCGCCGGGGTTGTGTTGGCACCGGCCGCGGCCAACGCCGGCGTCGACCCGGGATGCACCGGGTCGGTGGTCATCGACGGCAACACCTACGGACCGAACAACGACACTGCAGGCAATCCGATCGTCGTTCCCATCGACAAGGACAACGTGGTGGCGAAGTGGAAAGGAGAGGTCACCTTTCTGAACACGAACCATCGCGGGAGCCTCGGAATCGTGGTCGGACCATGGACGATCCAGATCGCCGACTGGGGCAACCCCAATAGCGGCGACACCCGCAAGGCCGACGGCGAGTACAACCTGGACGAGTTCAAGGAGCAGTTCCCCGTTGCCGAGTCCTTGATTCCCCGAGGTCTCTACGAGCTCTCCGGGTTCCACCAGGCGGACGGGGGACGTTGCGACGGGCAGCTGATGGTCAAGATCGAGGGAGACCCGTTGTCCAGCCCGCTGGGCATCGCCTCTCTTGCTGGGACCGTCGTCACCGGGCTGACACTGCTCGGCGCGGCATTCGGAGGGAGGACGTAGTGCGAGGCCGACCTGTTCTTGGAGTCATCTCGGGCTTCTTCTTCGGAATCTTCGTGGCTTTGCTGCTCCAGCAGTTCAGCATCGTGCCTCTGACGACAACCACGGTCATCGGTCTCCCGGTGGCCGGGATCGTCCTCGGCATCGTTCTGGCCGCATGGGCTCCATTCGCCCGCAGGCGTTGATCGTCAGGAGATCGACGCGTTGGTGAGCACCGTCGCACCGGTCTCTTCGACCGCCGCCTGGAGGATGACACGCCCGTCTTGACGCCACATCGAAGTAGCGATCGTCTGGCCTGGCAGCACCGGCCGGGCGAATCTCGCCCGGTAGCTGCGCACCGCGGCGACGTCCCCGCCGAAGATCCCATCGATCGCCGCCTTGCACACGATCCCGTACGTGCAGAGACCGTGCAGGATCGGCCTGACGAACCCGGCAGCTCTGGCGACTGCCGGGTCGATGTGCAAGGGGTTCCTGTCCCCGCTGAGGCGATAGAGCAACGCCTGTTGCTCGAGCGTAGGTGTGTTTACGACAAGATCGGGCGCCCGGTCCGGAGGTAGATCGCCGGCTCGTGGACCCTGCCGGCCACCAAAGCCCCCCTCCCCGCGCAGGTACAAGCCGGAGCGCGTCGTGTACAGCACGGTCCCTGCCGCGTCCCGCCCTTCGACCTCCACGACGAGCAGCGCCCCCTTGCCCTTGTCCCACACCTCGGCAATCCTCCCGCTCTGCGTGGCGACTCCCGAGCCCGGCAGAGGTCGTGCCAGCCTGACCTCCTGATCGCCATGCACAAGCATCATCGGGTTGAACGTGATGCCGTCCAGGCTCATGACTCCAAACAGAGCGGACATCGCCGGGATGGTCGCGAAGGACGGCAGAACCTTGAGCCCCGTCTCGTACACGTAGCCGAGCTCGCTGCCTTCGGTTGCCGGCACACCGGCGCCGATCCCAAGGTGATACAGGATCACCCTGTGCTCATCCCATGCCTCGTTGGTCTCGGGAAGCGGTGCACCGAGGACACGCTCCAGGTCAATCGGCACCGATCTCGTCCTTCATCGATTCAAGAAGCAGACCGATCTCTTCGGAGATCTGCCCGAGCACCTGGTAGCCGCCGGTTTCGCGGATCTCGTCGAGATGCTCGGCCACCTCCTCAACGGTCGGAACCACTCCCGTCCCCGCGAACCATCCGGACGTCGCCCCGACGAAGAACTGGGCATAGCGCCCACCACCTGCCGAGAAGATTTGGTGCGTGAAGGCGCACTCCTCGGAGGCCAGATAGACGACCATCGCCGCAACCTGCTCCGGATCCATCTTGTCGGCCAATGGTCCGAGAAGATCGATGGTCATCCGAGTTCGCGCCAACGGCGCAATGACATTCGACTTGATCCCGTACTTCGCCCCTTCGATCGCAAGAACATTGGAGAGTCCAACGAGTCCCATCTTGGCGGCGCCGTAGTTCGATTGGCCGAAGTTGCCCAGGATCCCGGAGTTCGAAGAGGTGAAGACCAGTCGGCCGTAGCCCTTCTCCTTCATCACCCGAAAGGCGGGCTGGGTGACGTAGAACGCACCCTTCAGGTGGACCGAGAGCACGGCCTCGAGATCATCCATGTCCAACTTGGCAAAACTCCTGTCTCTGAGGATGCCGGCGTTGTTGATCACGATGTCGACCGTGCCGAACGCATCGAGTGCTGCCGCGATGACCCCCGCCCCTCCTTGGGGAGTCGCAACGGACTCGTAGTTGGCGACCGCCTCGCCGCCGGCGGATTCGATCTCCGCCACCACCTGGTCGGCAGCGGTGCTTCCACCCCCCACACCGTCGACTCCACCACCCAGGTCGTTGACGACGACGCGAGCACCGCGACGGGCCAGTTCCAGCGCGTACGCTCTGCCAAGTCCTCCTCCGGCTCCGGTGACGACTGCCACACGTTGGTCGAACACGATGTCGGTCATGAACTCCTCCAGGTTGCCATCGGGCTCAACGCTACCCGTCTGTCGACGAGGGGTCAGGAACCGTAGAGCGCTTCGATGACGTGGGCGTACTTCTTGCCCACATAGGACCGCTTCACCTTGAGCGTCGGCGTGAGCTCACCGCCTTCGATCGTGAAGTCTCCGGGAAGAATTCTGAACCGGCGAACCGACTCGGCCTGCGAGACCGCGCCATTCGCCTCGCCGACCGCCACGTCGATCTCTGCCAGCAGATCCGGGTCCGTTCCGAGGTCGCCCGACTTGCCACGCTGCTCGGCCCAGGTGGCCGTCATCTCATCGTCGAGTGTGATCAGCGCGGCGATGTACGGCTTGGTGTCGCCGATCACCATGCACTGACTGACCAGAGGGTGCGCTCGAATCCGGTCCTCGAGAACGGCAGGAGCAACGTTCTTGCCCCCGGCGGTCACGAGGATCTCCTTCTTGCGACCGGTGATACGCAGGAAGCCGCCGTCCTCCAGGTCTCCGACGTCACCGGTGTGGAACCATCCTTCAGCATCGATGGCCTCCATCGTGGCTTCAGGGTTGCCCCAGTACCCCCGGAACACGCAGCCGCCACGCAGCAGCACTTCACCATCGTCGGCGATCGCGACTTCCATTCCGGGCGTCGGCTGTCCGACCGTACCGATACGGATGTTGGAAGGTCGGTTGAAGAAGGTCGCGGCGGTGGTTTCGGTCAGCCCATACCCCTCGAGCACGGTCACTCCGATCCCTTTGAAGAAGTGGCCGAGGCGCTCCCCGAGTGGGGCAGCACCGGAGATGGCGTAGGTGAGACTGCCGCCGAATACCTCCCGCAGCTTCCTGTACACGAGCCGGTCGAAGATGGCGTGCAGCAGCCTGGTCCGCGTTGGGGGTCGGACCTGGGAGGAGTAGTCGATCGCCACCTTGGCTGCCATGTCGAAGATGCGGCCCTTGCCCTCCCCGTCGGCTTTCTGCTTCGCGGAGTTGTAGACCTTCTCGAACACCCTCGGTACCGAGAACACCCAGCGAGGGTGGAACATCTCGAACTCCTCGACCAGATTGGCGATCCCCGTCGAGTAGCCGATCTTGACGCCTGCCACGGCGCAGCCGACCTGAACGGCCTGCGCGAAGCTGTGGGCGAGCGGCAGGAAGATGAGCGTCGAGTTGGCCTCCGCGAAGAGGTCGGGGAGGGCGGCGACGACGTTGCGTACCGTGAAGATGAAGTTGCGGTGGGTGAGCTCACATCCTTTGGGTCGACCGGTCGTCCCCGACGTGTAGATCAGCATGGCGAGATCATCGTGGGCGATGCTGGAGCTTCGTCGACGCACCTCCGCCACAGTCTCCGGAGAAGCGTCCGCTCCAAGTGAGCTGAACTCGTCTGCTTCGATCACGAACACACTGCGGCACTCCGGAAGGCGATCAGCGATTCGGTCATAGACGGTTCGCAGTTCTCCGTTCTCACAGAACAAAGCCACGGCGGCGCTGTCGCTCAGGATCCACTCCACCTGTTCGGCCGACGATGTCTCGTAGATCGTGACCAGCGCCGCTCCTGCCGCCCAGATGGCGAATTGAGTCAAGGTGTACTCGAGTCTCGTCGACGAGAAGACGGCGACCCTGTCTCCCGGGGAAATCCCGGCGGCAACCAATCCGGCGGCGATCTGGTTGATGCGTTCGACAGCCTCACGGGTTGAAACGTCGACGAAGCGGCTGCCGCTCCGGTAGGCCAGGGCGGGGACGTCGGGGAACGCGTCGGCCCTGACCAGCAGAGCCGCCAGGCCGTTGTCGGAAGGGGCGATCTTCACGTCACCGGGACTCGTGTACTGGCGCATGACACCTCTCATTTGCTATGAGTGACCATAGCCAAGAGCTGATGTATTGGCGTCAGAAGATGACACCGTCCCGACGCAGCTGGGCGATCTCGTCGCGACGGTACCCGACCGCTTCGAGGACCGAGTCCGTGTCCTGACCTGGCTTTGGAACCGGGCCAGGAAGGCCGGTCGATGTGCGACTAAAACGAGGGGCAGGAGCCGGCTGGAGCCTTCCTTGGACCTCCACGAACGTGTGGCGGGCCCGGTTGTGAGGAGATCGAGGAGCCTCCGTCAGAGAGAGAACAGGAGCGACACACGCGTCGTGTCCCTCGAACACGGCAACCCACTCCGCTCTGGTCTTGGTGAGGAATACTCGCTGGAACTGCTCTCGCATGTCCGACCACCCCTCCCGGTCGTATTGATCTGGCACTGTGGCTGGATCGAGGCCGAGGCCCTCGATGAGCTCGGCGAAGAACTGGGGCTCCAGGGCCCCGACGGCGACGAACTGGCCGTCTGCCGTCTCGTAGGTGCGGTAGAACGGGGCTCCCCCATCGAGCAGATTCTCCCCACGGCGGGTCGACCACAGACCGGCTGCCACCATGCTGTGAACAAACGTCGTGAGAAGTGCCGAGCCGTCGATCATCGCGGCGTCGACGACCTGGCCTCGACCGCTGCGCTCTGCTTCGAGCAGTGCTGCGAGCATGCCGACTGCCAGCAGCATGCCTCCTCCACCGAAGTCCCCCAGGAGATTGAGCGGCACCACGGGAGGTCCACCCGCCTGTCCGATCGGGTGGAACGCACCCGAGTGGGCGATGTAGTCGATGTCGTGACCGGCCAGGTGGGCAAGTGGCCCCTCCTGTCCGTAACCGGTCATCCGCCCGTACACGAGCCGCTCGTTGCGACCCGAGCAGACCTGCGGTCCGATCCCGAGCCGCTCAGCGACGCCGGGCCGAAAGCCTTCGATCAGACCGTCGGCCTGTTCGACAAGCCTGAGCACCACTTCGGCTGCGGACGGTTGCTTGAGATCGATCGCTATCGACTCCCTGCCCCGGTGCAGGAGTTCCGGATATGGCGGCGGGTCAGGACGTTCGACGCGGATGACCTTGGCCCCGAGGTCTGACAGGACCATCCCGCAGAATGGTCCGGGTCCGATCGATCCGATCTCGAGGATGCGGTAGCCGTCGAGCGGGCCCATCAGCGCGGGCCGAGCCTCGCGGCAGCGTCGAGTCGAATGACCTCGCCGTTGAGCAGCGGGTTCTCGGCGATGGCCGCGACCAGCGATCCGAGGTCGGATGGCGTGCCGAGCCGCTTGGGGAAGACGTGGATCTTCTTGAGTGCCTCCCGGATCTCGGTGCTGACAGCGCCGAGCATGGGGGTGTCCATGATGCCGGGAGCGATCGTCATGACTCTGATCCCCAACGAAGCAAGGTCTCGGGCAAGTGGCAGGGTGAGCGCCACAATGCCGCCCTTCGATGCCGAGTACGCGGCCTGCCCGACCTGACCTTCGTACGCTGCGATCGAGGCGACGTTGACGATCAGCCCCCGCTCCCCATCGTCATTCGGCGTGTTGGTCCGCATGGCGGCCGCCGCACGACGGGACACGTCGAAGAGCCCGATCAGGTTGACGTCGATCACGGCCCGGAACCGCTCGAGAGGGAACATCGAGCCGTCGCGCGACACGACCCGGTGACCGGCGATGATCCCCGCAGCGTTCACACAGATGTCGAGCCTGCCGAAGACATCGATGACGGACCCAATCGCCCGTTCGACCGAGTCAGGGTCGGTGACATCGACCGGTATGAAGTGGGCGCGGTCTCCCAGGTCACGAGCTGCGTCTTCCGAACTCGCCAGGTCGAGCATGGCGACGCGGGCTCCCTTGTCCAGCAGGCTTCTCACGGCGCCACCGCCGAGTCCACCGGCGCCGCCGGTCACGAGTGCTACCGAGTCCTCAATCTGCACGTCAATCGCCTCCTTGAACCTGTCGCATGTAGGCGACCACCAGATCTACTTGCTCGTCGGTGAGCGATGAGCCGTAGGAGGGCATCCGTCCGAGTCCGTGTTCGATCGTGAACCGATAGAACTCATCGGTCATGTCTACCGCGTCCGAGCCGGGCCCGAGCGATGGCCCGAAGCCTCCTTCGAGGTCCTCACCGTGACATGAAGCGCAGAACGTCCCGTACACCTGTTCACCGGTCGCATCCGCCGGCAGCTGTGCCCTCGAGCAAGCAGTCATCACAAGCGCTGCCAACATGAACACGGCAATCAGTCTCACGATATGCGAGCCTACATGGGGAACCCGACTGCATCCCAACGACGTCTCAAGACTGAAAGGAGCTCGTCATGCGCCGCATTCTGATCGGAGCCGTCACCGCCGCCCTGCTGCTCACCGCCTGCACGCCAACCGTGGACGTCACCAACGTCCCGGCCACGTCCCAACAAGGAATCAAGGTCACTGGTCAGGGTGAGGTGGCCGGCACTCCGGACACGCTCACGATCGACCTGGGAGTGAGCGTGCAGGGCAAGTCGGTTACCGACGTGGTGCGATCGGCGGCAACGCTCGCCGAGGGCCTGATCTCCGCCCTCAAGGAAGGCGGCGTCGCCACAGAGGACATCCAGACCGCCAACTATTCGATCTATCCGGAATACGACTATCGCAACGACACCCGGACGCTGCTCGGCTACCGGGTGACGAATACCTTGTCGGCGAAGATTCGAGATCTCGATGCCGCCGGCTCGATCATCGACTCGGCGACCGCGGCCGGAGGTGATGCCGTGATCGTCTCCGGTGTCCGGTTCTCGATCGAGGACAACGACTCGATGCTCGAAGCAGCCAGGGAGCGCGCATGGCAGGACGCTCGCTCGAAGGCAGAGCAACTCGCCGGGTTGTCCGGAGTGACGCTGGGATCACCGACGTCGATCATCGAGACGCTCTCCACTCCCCCGTCTCCGATCTATCGCGCCGACACCATCGCAGCAGAGGCAGGGACCCCTATCGAGCCTGGATCGGAGACGGTGACGGTGACGCTGAGCGTCGAGTTCGCCATCTCCGGATAGGATCGGAGATCGCCGGAAGAGCCGACCTGACTCCGTCAATTGGCCAGCATCGCCACGCCGGCGACGGTCAGCAGCGACACGACAACACCTGCGATCAGAACTCCAATGGCGATCAGCGCAGTCGCCTTTCGGGTTTCCACACCGAACACGAACGCTGCGAGGGCCCCACTCCACGCGCCGGTGATCGGTAGCGGGATGGCGACGAAGGTGACGAGGGCGAGATCGCGCAGGCGCTCGAATCGGGCGGTGTGGCGCCGGCGCGTGTGCGCGAAGAGCCGTTCGAGGATCCGATGGAGCCATCCCCAGTGTCGCTCAGCCCACTCTGTCACAGGACCGAGGAGCAGGAGAATGAACGGAACCGGGAGGATGTTGCCAACCACCGACCAGGCGAACGCCTGTACGACCGGCATGTCGAGCACACCCACCGCGAACGGGATCGAGAAGCGAAGCTCCGAGACCGGCAGAGCAGCCAGGAGGATCACCGCCAGCGGCTCAGGGAAGTGGAGAGCGAACGACTGGAGAAGGTTGCGCATGGGGGCAGTATTGCGTTCTGTCAGCCTTTTGACACGTTTGTGCCCGACTCACTACGATCCGACAAGTCGGGTGCTACCCACACCCGGCACCCCAACAAGCGCAATGGGCTGCGGGTGAGGACTCCCTGGCGCCTGCCCGACACAACGGCCCACTGTGGCTCTTCGCAAGGAGAGCAACGAGGCTCCGGCTCTACCCCCTTGCCGGAGCCTCGCCCTATCTCGCTTCGCTCGTGGTACCTCGTATTCAGCATTCCGTACCGCTGCCAGGGGCTGCCGCTCCAACGCGGGGGAAGGGGGCGACTCGCGCAGCGCAGCGAGCTAGACCGAGAACCGGACCACGATGACGTCACCGTCGCGCATCACGTAGTCCTTCCCTTCGACGCTGACGAGGCCGGCATGCTTGGCGGCATCCCACCCTCCGGCTTGCAAGACCTCGTCGATTGGAGCGATCTCGGCCCTGATGAAGCCCCGTTCGAGGTCGGAATGAATCTTGCCCGCAGCCTCCGGAGCCGTGGCTCCCGCGCGAACGGTCCAGGCGTGCGACTCTTTGGGACCCACCGTGTAGAAAGTCTCGAGGCCGAGTGCGGCATAGGCGGCCCTCACCATCTCCGCGAGTGCACCCTCTCCCATGCCGAGTTCATCGAAGATCTCTTTGCGGTCCGCCGGAGCGAGGCGAGCTACCTCGGCCTCCAGCTGCACCGACAGGGCAACGACCGTGTCCCCGTTCGGCACGTGCTCTGTCACGTCGCGAACCTTCCCTGCCGGGTCGGACTCCCCTTCGGCGATGTTGACGACCCAAACGGCAGGCCGGAGGGTGAGTGGAGCAAGATCCCTGAACGCCGCGAGCTGCTTCTCAGACCATGCGCCTTCCCGGAGTGGTCTGCCTTCACCAAGGAAACTGGCCGCTTCGGCAATGGCAGCGGCAGCACCCTTCTTGGTGGCGTCTGCCGACGCTTCCTTGGCGATCCGCGGGGCACGCCGATCGAAAACCTCTGCATCTGCCATCGTCAACTCGAGGAGCAGCTCTTCGGCCTGAACGACCGGATCGGTCCCGGACTCGTCGGCAGGGACACTCTCGTCCTCGAAGGCACGCAGCACCACCACCAGGCCTTCCATTTCGCGAAGGCGGCCGATGAACTGCGCTCCGAGGCCCTCTCCGTGCCGGCCCATCGCGGGAAGGTCGAGGAGTTCGAGTGAGGCGTGGACGATCTTCTTGGAGTGCTCCACGAGAGCGGCTGCCTCCAGGGCAGGGTCGGGAATCAGCGCAACGCCGAGGTTCGGTGTCGCCGTCGAAAAGGGATGGGCGGCAACCGGAGCATCGAGGCCGGTGAGCGCATTGAAGAGTGCCGACTTGCCGACATTGGGGAAGCCGACGATGCCCAGACGTGCCATGGCAGACACTGTAGCTTTGAGCGCAGTCCGCGGAATCGCCCGACTACGGTGAGTCGAGGAGGTGCCATGAGAGTCTCGGTCATCGGAGCAGGGTCTTGGGGTACGACGATCGCCGCCCTTACGTCGAGGGAGCACCCGACCGTGCTGTGGGCACGCCGACCAGAGGTCTCTGAGGCGATCCTGTCGACCGGCGAGAATCCGGACTACCTGCCTGGGCACCGTCTGCCGTACGGACTGCACGCGACCAGCGACCTTGCGGAAGCACTCCACGGTACCGAGGCGATCATCATGGCTGTTCCCTCCCACGGCTACCGCGCGGTGCTCGAAGAGATGGGCGGCTTGGTGCCGGATACCGTGCCGCTCATCAGTCTGACGAAGGGGATCGAACAGGACACGCTGCTGCGAATGACGCAAGTGACGATGCAGGTCCTCCAGGGTCACGATCCGGACTACGTCGGCGTCCTGACGGGTCCGAACCTCGCTGCAGAGGTCATGGAAGGACAACCGGCGGCGACGGTGGTGGCGATGCCGAATCACGACATGGCCAGGCGCCTCCAGAACCTGCTCATGGGTCCGACGTTCCGCGTCTACACCAATGACGACGTCACCGGGTGCGAGACCGCCGGTGCCCTCAAGAATGTGATGGCCATCGCCGCCGGCATGTCCGAAGGGCTCGGGTTCGGCGACAACAGCATGGCAACGCTGGTGACGAGAGCCCTCGCCGAGCTCACCCGCCTCGGTGTTGCCATGGGGGGAAAGCTGAGGACGTTCGCCGGCCTGGCGGGAATGGGAGACCTGATCGCCACCTGCGTGTCCAGCAAGAGTCGCAACCATCGAGTGGGAGTGCAGCTTGGCCGCGGGCGGAAGATTGCCGACATTCTCGCCGAGACGAAGATGGTGGCCGAAGGCGTCAAGACCACGCCCGCGGTGCTCTCGCTCGCCGATCAGTTCGGGGTCGAGATGCCGATCGCGACGCAAGTTGGTCGAGTTCTGTACGAAGGCGCGGGACCGCGAGAAGCGGTACTCGCCCTCATGACCCGCGAGGCCAAAGCCGAGAGCTGAGGTTCTCGGCAATGCGAGCGTCGCAGGGCGGGGCCGGCATTGCCGAGAACGGTCAACGGCGAGCCGCTGCCCGCAAAGCACGGTACAGCAGCTGCTGATCGCCAAGCCGCCGGCGCAACTCTCGTTCGAGTCCACCGATCGGGTACAGGTTCTGGGGAGCTCGTGGGTCCTTGTGGGAAGCCGAGGCGAATCGGGGCAGCGTTGCCGAGACGCGGTCGGCAACCCGCCGCACCGAGGCCACACCCTGATCGGCGGATGCCTCGCAGCGGACTACGCCCCCCATCGGTCCAGGCCCGCCGCCTGGCAGCTTCGTGTACCACGAATAGCGGCTCCAAGACGTGGTCGTGAGGAACAGCGGCGTTCGCTGTCCCGGCTTCAGGTCGGCAACGACTGGCTGCAGGGCAGGCGGCAGGTACTGCACGCGATGGGTCTTGACGTAGCCGACAGCTCCCGCAATCCGCTGCCGGCCGCTCAGCGGGCCGTCGGTGACGATCAGCTGCGTGTCGAAGGGCCGCCCTGCTACTTCTTGCTCCAACTCCCCCATCCGTTGCTGCAGGCCGAGCCAGAGCTCCTCCGACGATTCACCGGCGGTGGCCCGGACCTCGTATCTGCCGTGACGGGTGGAGACGTCTTCGGCTCCCGGCGCCGAGGTGAACAGGCCGCGGCGAACCTCGGCGGCCACCACCTTCGCCTCCCCGTCGCAGCGCACCGCGCCGGCAGCGTAGGTGGCACATATGCCCAAGACCGGCTGGTCCTCACCGATCCAAACGTTGGCATCGACCCGACGGACACCGTCAATGAAGAGAACGGAGCCGGCGGGTTCTGTATCCGGTTCGATGGGAGCCCACCGACCTGCCGCCAACTCGACGTCGACGTCGGGGACCACAGATGTCGGATCGAGGTCCGCTGCAAGCGGAGTTCCGTACTCGGGCGCCCACTGCTCGATGAAGAACTTCACGCGTCGATCCTCTCGATCCGAGCCCCAGAGACATCTTTGGAGACCACGTAGCGAGTCGGTACCTGCTCGGCGAGGTCGGAGACATGGCTGATCAGACCGACGGTCCTTCCGGTCGCGCCGAGCTCGTGAACGACCGAGGCAACCACGTCGAGCGTCTCCTGATCGAGGGTGCCGAATCCTTCGTCGAGGAAGATCGACTCGAGCTTCGCGGTGCCGTGAACCGACATGTTGGCCAGTTGCTCCGACAGCGACAACGCCAAGGCGAGGGAGACGAGGAACGTCTCGCCTCCGGACAGCGTCTTGACGGAGCGATGCTGGTCGGCGTTGCGATGGTCGACGATGCCGAAGTTGTTCTTGACGGCCTCGAGCGAGTAGGCGCCGCCTGACAGTTCAGCCAGCAGACCGTTGGCTCCGTCGGTGAGTTCGTACAGGGCCTCTTCGAGCAGCCAGGCTTCGAACTTCCCGGCGTTGAGATACCGGACGAGCGTGCCGGCCACCGCGCTTCGTTCCTTTTCCTGCTCCATGGCGGCCCCGAGTTCGTCCGCCCGCTTCTTGGCGGAACGGAGCTGCTGGAGCTCGTGTTTGGCTTCAGAGCGCGCTTCGATCACCACGTCGCGCGGAGACGTCCCGACGTCGACGCCCGCGTCGACGATGGCCTGTTCGAGGTCTCCTCGGAGTCGATCCCGTCGAGCACCGACGTCGGCTGTCTGCTCTTCGAGTTCCGCCAGCTGTCGGCGAACCTGGTCGGCTCTGTCGTGTGCCCAATGCACGAGGGCCTTCCAGTCGGCGGCGAGGTCCTGCCGCTCGGCTGGCGGCGGTTTGAGATGCGCAACCGTATCCCGTACCTGGTGGAACGTCTTCCACGCTCGGGCTTCTTCTTCGGCAAGCGCCCGGCGTATGCGGGCCGCGTCTTCGGCCGACTCGGTGGCGACCCGGACAGCAGCCTTGAGTGTTTCGAGGCGTTCCCTGGCCACGCCAATGTTCGACCGGAGGGCGAGCAGTTCTTCTCTCGAACCAACATCTTCGAGCTGGTCTTCGAGGGTGGCGAGCTGTTCAGAGGTTTGCTCGAGCGCCGTTGTTGCCCTCACCAGCTCGACCTCGGCCACTCGAACTCGAGCTTCCGCTTCGTCCCGAGCGGTGCCATGGCGAGCGACGTCGGCTTCGGCTTCTTCAATGTCGGGAACAGCCTGCAGCGTGGGCGGCGTCTCGATCGTGACGCCGCAGACCGGGCAAGGCTCACCGACTTCGACGCCGGCCGCCAGGTCGTGGGCGGCGTGTCGCCTGCGCAGCTTCTCGAGATGCTCTCTGGCGGCGGTGAGCGCCGCTCCGGCCGCTTCGGCGTCGGCACGAGCGGCGGCCACGGCCTGTTCGGCGTCTGCGACGGCTGGCTGGTCCGCCGCCTGCCGGTCGGTGAGCCGGTCCCGTTGCTCGAGCAGCTTCAGCCGGTTCTCCACGACCGCGGAATCGGGCAGCGAATCCACGACCGGCTCCTGGGCGTCGACGGCTTCGCTCGCTTCGGCGGCCTCTCTTCTGGTGCGTTCGACGGCGTCGTCGGCTTGGCGGATCCGGGTGGCAAGGCCCTCTACCCCGTCGGGTTCGACGACGGCATCGAGGGTCGCGACGGTGGTCCGCCGATCTTCGATCTTGGCTCGACGGGCTCTGAGGTCCTCGTCGAGTGCTTCGATCTGCTGCTGTGCCGTCGCTACCTGCTCGAGGAGCGCGTCGAGGGTTTGGAGTCGCTGTTTCGCCGCCTCTTCGTCCCGTTCGAGGAGGTTGTCGAGGCCGTCGAGTTCGTGCCGGAACAGGTCGACCTTGGCGTCGGCGGATGCCTTGCGCCGGCCGGCCAGGTCCCGGATCTGCCGGTAGATGCCGAGGTCGAGGAGCTCCCGGAGGAGTTCCTGTCGCTTCGACGGGCGGTCGTGGAGGAACCGGGCGAAGTCACCCTGTGGCAGCACGACCGATTTGATGAAGTGGTCGTAGGTGAGCCCGAGCAGCCGCTCGACGGCCTCGGACACGTCGTCGGCGCCTGACGCGATCACCTCGTCACCGTGTTCGAGGCGCGCCTCGGCGGTGGTGGCACCCCCATTGAGCCGACGGACGACGCGCACCACGGTGTACTCGTCGTCACCGACGGTGAAGTCGAACTGGATGCGTGCCTGGTTTCTCCCCAGGGTGATGACGGGTTCGACGGTCCGGCGGTCACCGTACCGTGGCACCGACCCGTAGAGGGCGAACACGATGGCGTCGACGATGCTCGACTTGCCGGATCCGGTGGGACCGGTCAGGGCGAAGAGGTCGGCATCGCGGAAACTGACGGTGACGGCTTCGCGGAAGGCGGTGAAACCCTCGAGTTGCAGCTCAACCGGCCTCATGGCAGCTCCTCGAGCAGCTCGTCGAAGAGGGCAACAACCCGCTCGTCGTGTGCGTTGGCCGTCTCGAGATAGTCGGTGAACAGGTCGTGGGGCGCCCGGCCGAGTCGAGCTTCCCGGGCGGCCTTCTCGGAGTCACCATCCGGCGAAGCGAGGACAACGTCGACAGCTTCGGGGAAGAGCCCACGGACGTCGTCGGCAAGGCCGGCCCTCGCCGGCTCGTCGAGGATGATCTTCAAGTAGGCGTCGCCGGTGGTGCCGGCAAGTGGCTCGAGCTGCTCGAGGGTGCCGCGCAGCTGCAGGAGCCGGCGCCCCGACGTGAGCGGCACTTGACGAACTTCGGCGGGGAGGCCGGGCTCGACGTCGACGACGAGCACCACCTTCTCATCTGTCGCTTCTCCAAAGTCGAGCTGAAGGGGGGAACCGGCGTACCAGACGGGTGGCGCCGCCGGAATCCGCTGTGGACGGTGGAGATGCCCGAGCGCAACATAGGAGAGGGCCCCGTCGAACGCAGAGGTGGGGACCCAGTAGTCGAAGATGGTGTGGGCACTGCGTTCGCCTCCGCCGAGCGTGCCCTCGGCAACCATGAGATGGGCGACGACGACGTTGACCTCCTCGGCCGTGATGCCTCCAATGAGCTTGCCGAGAATGGCAGTCAATCGCTCTGCGTAGCGGTCGCCGTACTCATGCGGATCCAGAGCCATGAGGTCGGCGGCTCGGACGATCCCGCGCTGAGAGACAAACGGCAACAGCGCAACGCGCGCCGTCTCCCCTTGATCAGTCTCGATCCGGACCACACCGCCCCCGTCGGGTCGAGAGAGTGTTGCCCCAACCGTCACTCGTCCAAGTTCGAGCAACGGTGCGACGGCCTGAAGTCGTCGCGGGTTGTCGTGGTTCCCGGCGACCAGGACCACGGGAGCGACATCGGCCAAGCGCAGCAGCGCCGTGTAGACGATCTGTTCTGCTTCCGGACTGGGGGCGACGACATCGAAGATGTCACCCGCAATCGCTATCAGGTCGACATCCTCGGCCTCGGCGGTGCTCGCGATCTCGGCGAGCACGGCTCTGTGTTCGTCGGCCCGGCTCCGGCCGCGGATGGAGCGACCGACATGCCAGTCGGCGCTGTGGAGAATCTTCACATCGGCGATGGTACCGGGCAGGCCGGACACGTTCGCGCCATGTCCAAGCGCTAGCCTGCCATCAATGGAGATCCCCGCCATCGGCCGACCGCACGGTGAGATACTCGCTGAAATGCGACAGCTCGCCGAGTCAGAGGCAAGCTGGGAGGACGGTCGGACCTGGAGTCTCGTCTACCACGCGGGAGAGGAGCACACGGCCTTCCTGAGGGAAGCCCACGGCCTCTTCTTCTCCGAGAACGCTCTCAACCCGATGGCCTTCCCGGCGCTACGCCGCTTCGAGGCCGAAGTCGTGGGTATGACGGCGACGCTGCTCCACGGCGACGCCCAAGTAGCCGGCACGATGACCTCAGGAGGCACCGAGAGCCTTCTGATGGCGGTGAAGACCTACCGGGACTGGGCTCGAGCCACGAAGGGGATCACCGAACCCGAGATGGTGCTGCCGACCAACGCCCATGCCGCGTTCGACAAGGCCGCGCACTACTTCGGGGTGAAACAGGTGCGGGTGCCGATGGCCGATGATCTGCGGGCCGACACTGCGGCCATGGAGGCGGCGATCACCTCGAACACGATCCTGATGGTCGGCTCTGCACCCGACTACCCCTTCGGGCAGATCGATCCGATCCAGGATCTGGCGGCGGTTGCCGCCGATCACGACATCGGAATGCACGTCGACGCGTGCCTCGGGGGGTTCATGGTCCCATGGGCAGAGCGGCTCGGAGTACCGGTCGGAGTGTGGGACTTCCGAGCGCCCGGTGTGACGTCCATGTCGGCCGATGTGCACAAGTACGGATTCGGAGCAAAAGGCGCCTCGACGATCCTCTATCGCACTCCGGAGCTGCGCCGGTTCCAGTTCCACGTGACATCCGACTGGCCGGGAGGGATCTACGCCTCGCCGTCGATGGCGGGAACGCGACCCGGGGGATCGATCGCGGCAGCGTGGGCGGCGCTCCAAGCGATTGGCCAGGACGGATATACGGCCATGGTCGAACAGATCCTCGGCCTCTCGCACCGGCTCATCGACGGCATTGGGCGTATCGATGGTATCGACCTGCTTGGGAGCCCGATGCTGAGTGTGTTCGCCTTCGTCGGCACCGACGTCGACACCTATGCCCTCGGAGACATTCTCGAGGCGAATGGCTGGCATATCGATCGGCAGATCAAGCCGGCATCGTTGCACTTCATGGTTACCCCGGCTCACGCCAAGATTGTTGACACCTTCTTGGAGGACCTCCAAGCCGCGGTCGACGAGGCACGTGCCCACCCTGAGTTGGCTACGAGCGGCCAAGCGGCCATGTACGGAATGATGACAACGCTCCCGGACGCCGGAATGCTGAGGGAAATCGTCCTGCAAACGCTCGACGGGTTGTACTCGCTGTAGCTGCTCTATCCAGGCCGCAGTAGGTAGGCGAGGGCGATTCCTGCGTAGTTGCCGATCGCGTAGCCGACGACGCCGGTAGTGAGACCCGAGACGATGATCTGGCGGTTCTTCAACGCTGCTGCGACCGGAGGGACGAACGCCGGGCCGAACACCGCTGCCGTCGAAGTGATGAGCACCGTGTCGGTGTCGATCCGAAAGAACGTCGCCAGTAGGTAGTGCAGCAGGATCGCACCAACGAGAACGATGGAGACGAAGAGGAAGACATCGCCGAATGCACCGGCGAGGCGCTTCACATTGGCGAGAGTGCCCACGGCCACGGCGAAGACGAGCAGCAGGAACTCGCCGGTCTCGAAAGTGCCGGGCAAGTTGCGGATCTTGGGGACGAAGGAGGCGAGAATGCCGATGGTGGTGATCGATAGGATGACGGCGGCGATCGGCAAGTCGGGTGCCAGGACGTAGACGAGACCCACGGCGACGCCGGAGACAAGGATGCTCGACCCCAGAGCCATCAGCACGTTGCGCCATCCGAAATCAGCTCGATCCGAGGCGCTGTGGTCCTCCAGAGCTGCGAAGTCGAACGCAGGCAGGAACTTGCCGAGAACTCGCTGAGCGATCGAGAGCAGGAACAGCAGGTAGACACCGGAGAGAATGACGTCTGCACCGTTGAGCAGCACGAACGTCTCGTCGGGCACATCGAGTGCGATGCCGATGGCACTCATGTTGGGCGTGCCCCCGGTGTAGACGCCGACGGTCATGCCGGCCATCTGCCAGTTGTGCGGGACGGCAAGAATCGCCGCGGCTGTCGCTGCGGTCACGATCACCGCCACCGAGGCGAGCGTGAACGACACCACCGCCGGCTTGGCGATCCGTAGCCACGCTCGGAAGTCGGTGGTGAACAAGAGCAGCGGGATGGCAACGATGACGGTGGCCTCGGTGAACGTGTTGGCCAGGTCGGTGTCGATGGCGAACAGGTTTCCGAGGGCGATGCCGAAGAGGTAGCAAAGGACGATCGGGCCGAGGAACCTCAGGGCCCTGGACTTGCGGGCGCCGTAGATCGCAAGCACCGGGAAGCCAACGAACAGCGCGACCTGGAGGATGGAACCCACGACGCGACGCTAGTCGCCTCGACCCCCTTCATGCCGGAAAACGGCCACGTGGTCGAGTACCTCCAAGGCGGCCTCAGGTCAGTCCATCGAACGGATCTTCGGGAACGCTGCCACCGCCGGGTGGCGGTCCGGCCTCGGAGGCCCGAGTGGCCCACGCCG
Organism: uncultured bacterium; assembly: GCA_965549635.1. Classification (GTDB taxonomy): domain Bacteria; phylum Actinomycetota; class Acidimicrobiia; order Spongiisociales; family UBA4744; genus CBEVHI01. The sequence goes on from CBEVHI010000008.1 coordinate 27,279, forward strand.
GGAACGGAAACTCAACGACAACCGGGATCGGCAACTCGGGTTGAGCGACGATCATGGTCCCTGGCTTCATGATGGTCGCACGCTGACGCTGCACGCCGGGAAGGAAGCCGTATTCGTCCCGCCCGGCTTCTGCCGAATCGAGCCGCCCGACCACTCTGATGGCCGAGTTGGCGACGATGCGCCGCTCGACCTCGCTGGCCGTCTGCTGCGCACCGATGAGGATGACCCCCAGGGAACGACCCCGTTCGGCGACGTCGAGAAGGATCTCCTTGATCGGACTGAACCCTTCCTTCGGCGCGTACTTGTTCAACTCGTCGACCACGAGGAACAACATCTCGTTGGACTGACCCTGTCGCTCCTTGTCCTCGAAGGCACGCCGGACCGTGACACCGACGACGAAACGCTTCGCCCGGTCGTTGAGGTTGTGGATGTCGACGACCGTCACCTGCTTTTGCAGCTCGATACGGTGCCTGGAGGCGTTGGGCAAGTCGCCACGGATGAGATGCTCCACATGACGGACAGCGCCGTGAAGCCGCCGAACGAAGGCGTTGACGGTCCCGGAGCCGATCGCCGGCCCGGCCCACTCGTAGCGAGTGGCATCGTCCTGGACCCTGGCGGTAATGAGGTCGACGAGGTCGCGGAAGGTGCGGACCTCCTCTCCTTCGATGATGACGCCGCCTTCGTCGAGGGCGATGGCACCGTGCAGGCGGGCCATGACGCTGTACACCACCATCGTGTAGTGGGCGCGGTCGTCCTCGGCGTCGGCGAAGAGGAACGGCAGGAGGTCATCGGCGCAGAACTCTGCCAGCGTCCAGAAGAACGGGGTGACGCCCCCGCGTCGGGACGATACGTCGGCCTGTCCCGTCCGGGATCCCGGCTTCGGCGGAGCGAAGATACCGACCGATGCGAAGGGCTGGGCTGGGAGCCCCAGCCTCGCATATCGCTCCCGCTGGTCGGCGTCGAGCGACAGGTTCGGTCTATCGAGGAATAGCAGGTCCTCGCCTTTGACGTTGAAGATGAGGGCCTTCGTATTGATGGCTCTGGTGCCGAGCACGCCACCCGTGAAGAGGCTGTGGAGCAGGAACGTGGCGAAGGTCGTCTTGGTGGCGACGCCGGACACACCGGAGATGTTGACGTGGGCGCCGCGAGTGCCGTCGACGAATTCGAGATTGACGAACATCGGCTCGCCGGCACGACTGAGCCCGATGGGGAGACGGTCAACCATGCGGTCGAAGAACAGCGCCTTGTCGCGTTCGTCGCCGACTGCCCGGAACACGGCCTGGCCGGGGCGAGGCGGCACGAACGTCTCCGGTTCGAACCGGGTTGCGACCACCCTGGCTGCCTCGCTGACCTCGGCGGGCAGGACCCCCTCTTCGATCAGGAATACGTCTGAGTCGAACCGAGCGCCCTCGTGGCGGGCCCGGACCTGCTCGACGATGCCGTATACGTGGATGATGTCGCCGCCAGGCAGGGTGCGTTCGAGGGCAACGACATCGTCGAGTTGCAGGTACTGGCCTGGTTCGACCCCGACCCAGAACTCGAGCGGAGTGGCGTCTTCGGTGCCGATGACCCGGCCGACGGGCAGTTGTTCGGTCATGGCGGCGAGCGTACCACCAGGGGGTGAC
>CBEVHI010000009.1:0-27494 GCA_965549635.1 uncultured bacterium
GCGAGGCTACGGGAGTGGCTGTTCCACTTCGCGTCCCGTGGGGGGCTCGACATCGAGGGTCTCGGCTACAAGACCATCGACCTGCTCATCGAAGAAGGGCTGATTCACGACCCTGCCGACATCTTCCTGCTCGACGCCGGTGACTTCGGGGACCTCGAGGGCTGGGGGGACATCTCGGTCTCGAATCTCATGTCAGCGATCGCCGACGCGAAGCAGCGGCCCCTCTCCAGACTGCTCACCGCCCTCGGCATCCGACACGTGGGCGACACCGTTGCCCGCACGATTGCACGCAGGTTCGCCAGCATGGAGTCGCTGATGGCGGCCTCAGAGGACGAGATCGCCTCGATCGATGGTGTCGGACCAGTGATCGCAGCATCAGTGCGCGCATGGGCGGAGTCGAGCGAGACGATCGAACTCATCGAGCGTCTCCGCGACGCCGGAGTGCAAATGGTCGAGGAGACGGTCCCTGTCGGAGATCTGCTCTCCGGCGTCCGCATCGTGCTGACCGGCACTCTCGAGCGCTGGACCAGAGAAGAGGCGATAGAGGCTATCGAGGCGCTCGGAGGGATCGTGACCGGCTCGGTGTCCAAACGAACGTCCGCCGTCGTCGCCGGCACCGCCCCAGGATCGAAACTGGCCAAGGCGGCAAGTCTCGGCGTACGGGTCCTGGATGAAGAGGGCTTCGAGCGAATGCTTCGATCCGGCATTGATGGACTGGGTGGCGAGTAGGAACTGGACGACTACCGTTCGGGCATGCACGTCAATCCGGTACTCACCTCACTTGGCACCTACCCCATGGCTCCGCTGCAGGAGAAGGCGAGAGCAATGCGAGCCGCGGGAGAGACACTCATCGACTTCTCCCTCGGCGATCCTCGCGAGCCGACCCCGTCCTTCATTCCGGCTGCATTGAAGGCTGCTGTGCCAGAGGTTTCGCAGTACCCGACGACCGCGGGACTCATCGAACTGCGACAGGCGATCGCCGGCTATGTAGAACGCCGCTTCGGCGTCCACGTCGACGCCGAGTCCCAGGTGCTGGTCACCGCGGGCTCCAAGGAGGCGATCTTCTCCACGGCGCTGGCGTTCGTCGATCGGGAAGCCGGTGACGGGGTGATCTGGCCAACACCGGCGTATCCCGTATACGAAAGGGGGGCGCTGCTGGCGGGGGCGGTCCCCATGCCGGTTCGACTCGAAGGGAACTTCGTGCTTCGTCCCGATCAGATCGCCGACGAGCAATGGGCTGCCGCCTCGATGGTCTGGATCAACTACCCCCACAATCCGACCGGTGCCGTGGCGACCACCGAAGAGCTCGCGGCGATTCACGCCAAAGCTCGGGCAACCGACACACTCATCTGCTCGGATGAGTGCTACGCCGACACCTACGAGTCGAAGCCGCCACCTTCGATGCTGCAGCTCGCCGACGGGCGCGCTACCGGCGTCCTCGCCTACCTGAGCCTGTCGAAACGCTCCGGAATGACCGGCTACCGCAGCGCCGCGATCGTCGGTGACGCCGACGCCATCGCCCTCCTGCGCCAGCTTCGTTCTTCGACCGGTACGGCATCGCCCGAGTTCGTCCAGGCTGCGGCGATTGCGGCGTGGAGCGACGACGCACATCCGGCGATTCGGCGCAAGATCTTCAGCGAGAAGAGAGCAGTGCTTCGTGCTGGCTTCGAAGGACTCGGCTACCCGGTCGCCGCATCGCAAGGAGCCCTGTACCTCTGGGTGAATGTGGGCGATGATGCTGATGTGGCGAGGCGGCTGCTGGAGTGCGGCGTCGTCGTCTCCCCGGGGCGGGCGTTCGGTCCTGGCGGTGAGGGTTTCATCCGTCTTGCTCTCGTCCCTGCGGTCGAGGAGTGCGAGTCTGCCGTGGAGGTGATGCGTTCATGTCTGACCGCGAACTGATCGAGGCCGCCTATTCGGACCTGTCACGGCTCGAGAACGCGCGCGAGGCGGTTGAGAGGACCGTCGCCGCCCTGGATCAGGGCACGCTGCGGGTGGCCGAGAAGATCGACGGCACGTGGACGGTGCACCGCTGGATCAAAGAAGCGATCATGCTGTACTTCCGTTTGCAGCCACTCACCACGACGCAGTCGGGTCCGTTCGAGTACCACGACAAGATTCCCACCAAACATGACCTTGCCGGTGCCGGCGTGCGGGTGGTCCCACCGGGCACGGTTCGCTACGGGGCGTTCTGCGAGCCCGGAGTTGTCGTCATGCCCGGGTATGTCAACATCGGAGCTCGCGTCGGCGCAGGCACGATGATCGACACGTGGGCGACCGTCGGTTCGTGCGCCCAGGTGGGCCGCGACGTCCACCTCTCCGGAGGCGTTGGTATCGGGGGCGTTCTCGAACCGCCTGGTGCACGTCCGGTCATCATCGAAGACCGGGCCTTCATCGGAAGTCGTTGCGTCATCGTCGAAGGAGTTCTCGTGGAGCAGGGAGCTGTGCTGGGAGCCAACGTTGTGCTCAGCTCCAGCATCCCGATCATCGATGTGACCGGATCCGAACCGGTTGAGTACCGCGGGAGGGTCCCGGAACGGTCGGTGGTCATTCCCGGTACTCGGACAAAGAAGTTCCCCGCCGGCACCTACCAGCTGCCGGCAGCGCTGATCATCGGGCAGCGATCCGAGTCGACCGACGACAAGACCTCACTGAACGAAGCGTTGAGGACGTTCGAGGTGCAGATATGAGCGATCTGGCCGCCACACTCGTCGAACTCATCGATATCCCGTCTGAGACCGGCAACGAGGGTCGTCTCGCCACGCATGTCGCCGAGGCACTCCTGCCGACCTGGGGCCGCGGCGCCGTGATGCGCATCGGCAACAGCGTTGTCGCCGGACGTCGAACCGGACGCCCGCTTGTGTTGCTCGTCGGTCACCTCGACACGGTGCCATCACAGGGACAAGGCCCCGCGGCCGTGAGTGGGGGAAGAGTCGTCGGTCTGGGGGCTTCAGACATGAAGGCCGGATTGGCGGTGATGGTGCACCTCCTGCTCGATCGTGAGGTGACATCAGGCCCGTACGACGTCGTGGGCGTCTTCTACGACAAAGAAGAGGGCAACGCCGACCAGAACGGCCTCGAAGCGGTTCTCACGCGTGCAGAGTGGCTCACCGAAGCCGACTTCGCCATCGTGCTGGAACCGACCGACGGTGAGCTGCAGCTGGGGTGCGTTGGGTCGATCAACGCAACGGCGCGTTTCCTCGGGACGGCGGCACACGCGGCAAGGCCGTGGACGGGGGAGAATGCCGTCACAAAGGCGGGTCGCTGGCTCGCCGACATGCACGATCGGGACCCGGAGATCGTCCAGGTCGCCGGCCTGGAGTTTCGTGAGGTTGCCACCGTCACGATGGCCGGTGGCGGCGTCGCCCGCAACATCGTGCCTGCCCGCTTCGAGGTCAACGTCAACTACCGGTTCGCTCCGAACCGCTCGCTGGAGGAGGCAGAGACAAGGCTGAGGGCGATCATCGCGGAGGCTGATGAAGTCGAGATCATCGATCGCGCGCCCGCCGCGCCGATCCCGGTGGGAAGCCCGTACCTCGACGCACTGATCGCGACGGGCGCGCCGGTCCGGCCGAAGCAGGCATGGACCGACGTCGCGAGATTCGCGGCCAGGGGAGTACCGGGTGTGAACTTCGGCCCCGGGGAGACCGCGCGAGCCCACCAGGTGGACGAGAGTGTCCCAATCGCCAACCTGGAGCGCTCACTCGGGGCACTCAAACGGTTCCTGACCGAACCCCTTTGACGTCTCGAGACTGCCCCAGACGTCAGGAGAAGGGAAGCAGCGGGTCTACTCGTTGTGGTACTTGAAGGAGACCTTCACCTTCGCCCGATAGGCGACCACCTGGCCTTGTTCACCGAGCTGCAGATCGAGGTCGGCGATCTCTGCGACCCTCAAGTCCTGCAGCGACTTCGATGCCGCCGCAACGGCGCTGGCTGCTGCTTCTTCCCACGACGAGGAACTCGTTCCTACGAGTTCGATCACTTTGTATACGGCCACTGGCTCCTCCCGCGTCGACGCTCTTCTCATTCTTACCAGGGTCGGTGATGAACGGGGGATGGAATCAGGAGACGGTGATCTCTTCGTAGAGGTTGGCGTACTCTCGAGCGGCTCTGTCCCATGAGAGGTCTCGCTGCATGCCGGTGCGCTGGAGTGCTCGCCAGCGTCCCAGGCGATGATCGTGGACCCGACGTGCCCTGCGGATCGTCTTGATCAGCTCTCGCGGGTCGAATAGACGAAAGCCGAAGCCGGTCGCACCTTCCGTCTGCTCGTCGAGATCGACGACGGTGTCGGCGAGACCTCCGGTGAGCCGGACGATCGGCACGCTCCCGTAGCGCATCGCGTACATCTGGCCGAGGCCGCATGGTTCGAAGCGAGAAGGCATCAGATAGGCGTCCGACGCAGCGAACACCAGCCTCGCCAGGTCTTCATCGAACGGGGCGTGCCATACGGCCTGTGGATGCTCTGCCATCCAGCCGTCGACGAGCGAATCAAGATCCCCGTTGCCGACCAGGACGAACCGAAAACCTTCCGCAACGAGATCACCGATGTCGTTGGCAAGGAGACCCAGGCCCTTCTGCTCGGTCATCCTGCCGACGTTGCCGATGAGGAACCCGTCGCTGAGCCCTGCAACCTGCAGCAGCGACGACTTCGCCGCGGCTCTCCCCTGCAATCTCCACGGGCTGAATGGCGCCGGCAGGACAGGGTCCCGGGACGGTTCCCAGCGAGGCACGTCGATCCCGTTGAGAATCCCCACCACCGGGTGTTCGAGCCACTTGATCACTTCGCTCAATCCCGATGTCACATCGAGGTCCGACGAGAGCTGGGCCGCGAACGAGGGGCTCACCGTCGTCACCCTGCTCGCCCCAACCAGTCCGGCCTTGAGGTAGTTGGCCTGGCCGTACCATTCGAGCGCACCTCCAAGCCGGCGATGGCGCGCCTCGACACCGAGCACGACGGCTGCTTCCCGTAGCGGTCCGAGCAGGGGGTAGGAGGCGTTGTGCACGGTCAGAACCGACGGGGTGTCGGTGAGCAGCACCGCCGGCGCCGGTTGACCGTCGTGGACGTGCACCAGATCGAAGTCGCCGGCGAGCGAGCCGATCGCGTTCGCGAATCGTCCCCATCGCCACCACTCGTCTTCGTACACGGTGCCCGGTGTGGGTCCGTAGATCCCGGCTCGATCGAACGCCTCCGGGTCTTCGAGCGTGAGGACATCGACGCCGGCAATATCGACACGGCGTGCTGCCACCGGAGAGGTGACCGGCTCTCCAAGATCTGCGAGGTGCCGGTACCTCGGGATGGCGACGGTAACGTCGATGCCGAGGCGGCCGAGAGCTCCCGCGAGTCCCGCCACTGCCTCACCCAGACCTCCCGTCCGGGCGAGTGGCGTGTACTCGGCAGCGGCGATCAACACATGCACGGCGCCACGTTACTTGAGTTTCGGGATCCGGTACCGTGGCACAAAGCGAGGGCTGCGAGGAGTGCCTTGACCGAGAAGATTCACACCGACCCAACCTCCGATCTGACCGAGGCGACACGGGCGCTCCTGGCAGGAATCGGAGACAGTAACGAGAGACACGTCGAAGAGCTCGTTCGAGAGCGTCTTCTGGCTCGGTCGTTGCCGGAAGGCGTCCCCGCGGCGATTTTCGTGTGTGTGCACAACGCGGGACGCAGCCAGATGTCGGCAGGGTGGGCGCGTCATCTGGCAGGAGATCGTCTGGTCGTGTTCACGGGTGGTTCCCGTCCGGGAAGCGAAGTCAACCCCCAGGCCGTTCAGGCGATGGCTGAGGTTGGCATCGACATCTCGGCAGCCTTCCCGAAGCCGTTCACTGATGACATCGTCGCGGCGTGCGACGTGGTCGTCACGATGGGTTGTGGTGACGCGTGCCCGTACTTCCCCGGCAAGCGCTACATCGACTGGGAGCTTCCCGACCCGCACGACCAGCCGATCGAGATTGTCAGAGAGGTCCGCGACGAGATCGGACGCAGGGTGAAGGCGCTCCTGGCCGACTTGGGACTGGCGGACTGATACTCGTTGCGCGTTGCCTAACATCGCAGCATGCCCATCAACATCGACATCGCCTACGTGGCGCGGCTCGCCCGCATCGAACTCTCGGCTCAGGAGCTGGAACGGTACGGAGAACAGCTTGGAGTGATCCTCGACCACGCGGCGAGAGTGCAGCAGCTGCCAACCGGGAACGTGGAACCGACCAGCCACCCGCTGGCAATGGTGAACGCGTTTCGTTCCGATGAGGTCCGCCAGTCACTCGACCGTTCCGTCGTGCTCGACCAGGCACCCGCCACTGATGACGGCTACATCCGGGTACCGCCGGCGATGGAGACCTGATGCCCGATCTCGTAGATCTGACGGTGACAGAAGCCGGCGCGCTGCTCCGTGCCGGAACCATCAGCGCCGTGCAACTCCTCGAAGCAGTCACCGACCAGGCGGCGGCAACAGAAGCCGAACTTCATGCCTACCTCACACTCGATCACGACGGTGCCCGTGCCGCAGCATCCGCCGCGGACGAGGCGCTGGGGCACGGAGAAGACCTCGGACCGCTGCATGGCATCCCGGTCGCTGTGAAGGACAACATGGTCACGAAGGGGATCGAGACCACGGCAGGCTCCCAGGTGCTGGCCGGTTACCTTCCTCCCTACGACGCGACCGCAGTGACCCGACTGCGCGCCGGAGGCGCCGTCGTCGTCGGCAAGACCAACCTCGACGAGTTCGCCATGGGCTCGTCGACCGAGAACTCCTCCTACGGGCCGAGCCGGAACCCGTGGGACACCGACCGTGTGCCGGGCGGCTCCTCTGGTGGATCCGCGGTCACGGTTGCGGCCGGGTCGGCGCTTGCTTCGCTCGGTTCCGACACCGGCGGGTCGATCCGTCAACCCGCGGCACTGTGCGGCGTTGTCGGGATGAAACCCACCTACGGGCTCGTCTCCCGATACGGGCTCATAGCGTTTGCCTCGTCCCTCGATCAGATCGGTCCCATCACCCGCAGCGTCGAGGACTCCGTCGCGGTGTTGGAAACGATCGTCGGGCACGACCCAATGGACGCGACGTCCTATCGCGGCGCCGTCCCCGAGTTCCGTTCGAAACTCGACGAGGGAGTCGCCGGGGTTCGCATCGGCGTGGTTCGCGAGCTCTCTGGTGAAGGTATCGATGTGGACGTTCTCGCCTCGTTTTCGAGGATGGTCGATCTGCTGGGCGATGCCGGGGCCGAGATCACTGAGGTCTCCCTGCCCTCGACCGAGTATGCCCTCTCCACCTACTACCTGATCGCCCCTGCCGAGTGCTCTGCGAACCTGGCTCGATTCGATGGTGTCCGCTACGGCAACAGGATCGACGGCGGAACGGTCGAAGAGATGATGGCCCGCACCCGCCGGGCAGGGTTCGGTCCGGAGGTCACTCGCCGTGTCCTGCTGGGCACCTATGCACTATCCGCCGGCTACTACGACGCCTTCTATGGTCAGGCGCAGCGTGTCCGGACACTCGTCATTCGAGACTTCGCAGAAGCATATGGGCAGGTCGATGCGCTCATTTCACCGACCAGTCCAACGACCGCGTTCCCGCTGGGTGCCCGCACAGAGGATCCGCTGTCGATGTACATGAGCGACATCTGCACGATTCCTTCGAACCTCGCAGGCGATCCCTCGATCAGTGTTCCCATCGGCGTCGACTCGACGGGTTTGCCCATCGGTTTTCAAGTGATGGCCCCGGCGCTGGGAGAACGGATGCTCTTCAGAGTGGCGGCCGAGGTCGAACGGCTCGCCGGGTTCTCTCCGATGCCGGCCCGAGAGGTTGCTCCATGAGCTACGAAGCCGTGATCGGGATCGAAACGCACGTCGAATTGAAGACACGCTCGAAGATGTTCTGCGGATGCTCGGCCGAGTTCGGCGCGGCTCCGAACACCCACACGTGTCCGGTATGTCTTGGGCTTCCGGGCGCTCTCCCTGTGCCGAACGAGCGGGCAATCGAGTGGATCGTGGCCATCGGTCTGGCGTTGGACTCGACGATCGAACCGCGGTCGGTGTTCCACCGCAAGAACTACTTCTACGCCGACATGCCGAAGAACTACCAGATCTCACAGTTCGACATCCCTGTGTGCTCGCATGGCCACCTCGACATCGTTGCCGATGGGGAGGCCGCCCGCATCGGTGTGACGAGAGTGCACATGGAGGAGGACACCGGCAAGTCGACCCACGTCGGCGGCGACGGCAGAATCCAGAGCGCCGAGTACACACTGCTGGATTTCAACAGGGCCGGGGTTCCCCTCGTCGAGATCGTCTCCGAACCAGACCTTCGCAGTCCCAGCCAGGCCAGGGCGTATGTGCAGGAGTTGCGCGAAATCGTGGCGGCCCTCGGTGTGTCCGACGCCCGACTCGAGGAGGGGAGCATGCGGTTCGACGCCAATGTCTCGCTGCGACCGGAGGGCACCGACGAGCTCGGTGTCAAGGTCGAGGTCAAGAACATGAACTCGTTTCGCTCTCTGGAGCGAGCGCTGAGTTTCGAGATCGAACGCCAGCGTCTGCTGCTCGATGCCGGAGAACCGGTTCTTCAGGAGACCCGTCACTGGGATGAGGCAGCGGGGGTGACGCACAGCATGCGTTCGAAGGAGGAGAGCTCCGACTACCGCTACTTCACCGAACCGGACCTCGTTCCGATCGAGATTTCCGACGCCTGGCGGGAACGAATCCGGGAAGGATTGCCCGAGCTGCCCGCTCAGCGGCGAGCTCGCTATGCCGGCCTCGGGGTGGACGCTGCCTCAGCCGCAACGCTCGTCGCCGGCGGCCTTGGCGGCCTCTTCGATTCCGCTGTGGCAGCCGGCGGTGCAGCCCGCACCGTCGCCAACTGGCTGACCGGTGAGGTCACCGCCTATCTTCGAAGGGAGGGGAAGGAGCCTCAGGACACTCCGCTCACCGGAGAGTGGCTGGCCGAGCTGGGCACGCTGGTTGCCGGCGGCGATGTGTCGTCGAGTGCAGCCAAGCCCGTACTCGAAGGTGTGCTCAACGGCGAAGGATCCCCGAGGGATGTCGCCGAACAGCGTGACCTGCTGCAGTTGAGTGACGTCGGCGTGCTCGAAGCAGTCGTGGATGAGATCCTGTCGGCGCATCCTGACGAAGCGCGCCGGCTCAAAGAAGGCGACACGAAGGTCCTGGGCTTTCTGATGGGTCACGTGATGCGAGCTACGCGAGGGAAGGCGGACCCGAAACTCGCCAACCAGTTGCTGCGATCAAGGGCATGAATCCAGTCGTTTTCGATTGCGACGGTGTGCTCGTCGACTCCGAGGGGCTCGCTTGGGATGCATGGCGGGACGTGCTCGGCACCCATGGGATCGAGGTCTTCGATGCCGACGTCGAATCGCTCACGGGACGATCCGAGGCGGATGCCTATGAGTACTTTTCGGTCCGAACAGATCTTCCCGAGCTGCAGAGGTTCTCCCAGGAACTCGGCGCCGCCATCGCTCGCAGGTTTGCCGCGTCGTTGGAGGCATTCGAGGAGGTCGAAGATGTGCTCGAGACCCTCTCCAATCGCGCCGTGCCGCTCGCGGTCGCCTCTTCGAGCTCACGGGGCAGACTCGCCCTGACCCTCTCCTCGACGGGCCTCGACCGCTTCTTCCAGGTGGTGGTCGCCGGCGATGACGTCAAGGAAGGGAAGCCTGCTCCCGACATCTTCGTCGAAGCAGCCCGGCGACTGGGTCATCAGCCCGAGGACTGCGTTGCCGTCGAAGACACCGCAGTCGGAGTCGAGGCGGCCAAGCGGGCCGGGATGTTCGTCGTTGCAGTTCAGCGAGGAGGAAAGCCGCATCTGGAAGGCGCGGACCGCATCGTTCCCGCTCTGACCGTTGCGTCGGTGATGATCGGCTGATCGGCCGAGGGGGTAGGCTCTCTGTCGTGCAGAACGTACCGCTCATCATCGGGATCGCGGCTGCAGTCCTCTTCGGCTTCTGGTTGCTGAAGAAGCTCCTCAAGTTGGCGTTGTTTGCAGCACTGATCGGTGCGGCCGCCTGGCTCTGGTACTTCCAGATCAGATGAGCTTTCTCGGTGACGTGATTCGCCAGGCAGTCGACCTGCTCGGCCGCTTCGGAGCGGACCTCCAAGCCGTCCTCTGGTTGACGCTGATAGTGAGCGGTGCCGCGACGCTGCTGGGCGTGTTCTTCGGCATACCGCTTGGGGTCACGCTGGGACTGGGCCGATTCCGGGGACGCAAACTGATGCTGGCTGCGGTCAACACCGGGATGGGTGTTCCCCCGGTGCTCGCCGGCCTGCTGCTGTTGCTCCTGTTGTGGGGGGAGGGCCCACTCGGCGCATGGGGCCTCATCTTCACACCGTCGGCGATGGTGATTGCCCAGACGATGCTGGCAATCCCGATCGCAGCCGGTGTCACCTCCGGTGCAATCCGCGGTCTCTCCACCGATGCGCTCGAACAACTCGCCGCGCTGCACCTGACAGTGATCGGAAGGGGCAGAGTTGCGCTGCGCGAGGCGTGGCCCGGTGCCGTCGCTGCGGTCGCGGCGGCGTTCGGCAGGGTCGTGTCCGAGGTCGGGGCCGTGCTCATCATCGGCGGCAACATCCGGGGAGAGACCCGAGTGCTGACGACGGCGATCGTGCAGGAGGCTCGACAGGCCCGGTTCGGGGAAGCCCTGGCGATGGGTCTCGTGCTGATGGCGATCGCCCTGGCGGTCAACCTGTCGCTGACGTTGCTTCAGGAGAGGGAATCATGACGACCCTCACCGATCTGCGGTATCGCAACGTCGTAGACGTTCCCGAACTGCAACTCGACGCTACCGGTCGCACGGTCATCTTCGGGCCCAACGGCGCCGGCAAGACGACCCTGTTGCGCATCCTGGCGGGCCGTCTGCCGGGACCTGCGCTCGACTCGTCCTACTTGCCACAGCGGCCCTACCTGTTCCGGGGAAGCGCCGGTCGCAACCTGGGCCTCGGGCTGACCAGCGAGCAGGCGGCGCGTGCGCGAACGCTCATCGAGCGTTTCGGCCTCTCGCCGAGGGTCCTGCGACGCCGTGCCCGAACCTTGAGTGGAGGCGAGCGGCAGCGGCTCGTCCTGGCTCGGACCATCGCACACGATGCGCCGTGGGTGCTCCTCGACGAACCATTGGCAGCGCTCGACGTACAAGATCGCATGGATGTAGCGAGAGAGCTCGTGGCGGCATTGACCGGTAGGGGGGCGGTGATCGTCACCCACGACCGTGATGTGGCGGCCGCGCTCGGCGACAAGGTAGCGGTGATGGTCGACGGTGCCGTTCGACAGGCCGGTCCTGTCGCAGAGGTATTCGCCCTTCCCGCCTCGGAGCAGATCGCATCGGTGATCGGGACCGCCAACGTCATCCATGGTCAGCGGTCCGGTTCGATCCATCCGCTGGTCGCCCTCGATGTCGGTGGCGTGGAGATCTGGGGGATCGGTTCGCTGGAGGCCGGGTCGCAGGGCCGGGCGCTCTTCGGTGCCGAGGCGGTGACGGTCTATCTGGGTGCCGCGGCGACCGGGTCTGCCCAGAATCACTGGAGCGGGACCGTCGCGCAGATACGGTCACTCGACCGCCTTCTCGAGGTTGTCGTCGATGTTGGCGTGAGGGTTGTCGCGCTCATCACCCCCGGCGCACAGGCCGCTCTCGATCTTCACCCTGGCCGGGAGGTGACGGTCGCCGTGAAGGCAACCGCAGTTCGGGTCGTTCCTGCATGAGGCGCATCGGGGCTGCCATCCTGTTGCTGTCGGTGATCGCGGCATGCTCGGGGGGAACCCGGGTGATCGTCGCCTCAGGGACCACGCTCGTCGACTCAGGCTTTCTCGACGCTGTCATCGGCGTCTATGAGGCAGAGCACCCCGGGGTGAACGTGAGCGTGGTCGGCGATGCCACCAGTCGTGCACTCGAGCTCGGGAGGAGGGGCTCGGCCGACCTGCTCATCACGCATGCGCCCGGACAAGAGCAGAAGTTCGTCGCGGAAGGACGTGCTGCCGAGTACACGCCGTTCGTCGACTCCAGATTCGTCATCCTGGCACCACCCGGATCGGGTTTGAGTGGCACACCGGAGCAGATCCTGGGCGAGATCGCCCAGCGTGGGCTCCCGTTCGTGACCCGTGCGGACGGCTCGGGGACCAACGCCAAGGAACTCGAGCTGTGGGCCGACGCAGGGATCGACCCGAAAGGTCGCCCCTGGTATCTCGAGACCGGCCAGGGAATGGGTTTCACGCTCCAGGTCGCAGATCAGAGGGGCGCAGCGACGCTGGCCGAGCTGGGTGCCTACCGTGCCGCCGCACCGTCGCTCTCACTGGAACCGGTCTCATCGGACGATCCGCGGCTCATCAATCCGTACCACCTCATTGTCGTTGCCGGCGCTGAGAACCAGGCGGCCGCTGCCGATCTGGCCGACTGGCTGGTGTCGCCCGACGGCCGGGCGGCGGGAGCTGCTGTCAACAAGACGCTCTTCGGTGACACCGTGTACGAGGCGGCAGACTCCTAGTTCTGCGGTGCCGCGTGAATGCTCGATACGAACACCGGCATGCTGCAGTCCGTGCCGTCTTGCTCGAAGACGACCGTCGGTTCCTCAACGAGCGTCCCGTCGAGCGTCATGGCCTGCCACGTTTCCCCGACGTACTTCGCAGAAGAGACATGGAGTTCGTACCGCATTGTCGAGGTCCATCGGCACACGATGATGCCATCCTGCTGGTACATGGCGCTGCGGCCGAACCCGAAGTGATAGGCGGTTCCGTCGAAGTCCACCGGGATCGTGTGGGTCTCGTCGGACGTCTCGATCGTACCGACTGTCGTGCAGTCAGATCCGGTGCAGGTCGTCGCGTAGGTGAAGGTGCGTACGCTGTGCCCAGGGCCGCGGTCCTGGAGGTCGAGTTGGGCGGTCCACACGCCATCGATCACTGCGGTGGCGGCGGGAGGCGTGGTCGACGATGTCGTCCCCGTTGTGGTGCACGCTGATGCCAGCAACACCAGAGACAGAAGGGCCATCCGCACGTTCAGTCGCTCCTCTCGGCTCGTTCAACCGAACGAGAGACTGCGGGATTCCTCACAGGGGAGGCTTGTGTCTGCCAAGCTTCGAGAAGACGAGAGGAGGAGAATGCGCGCATTAGGTACTGCAGCATGGTTTGCCGTGCTGTCCGGACTGGTCACGGGTTGGCTGGCCGTGTTCCACGCGGTCGGCGCCGAGGACATCGCCGCTGCGGTGAGTTTGCTGGCGGCGGGCCTGGTCTTCGGGCTGCTGTCGCTGGCGCTGCTTCGAGCGATCAAGCAGTGATCGAAGTCACGAACCCGTTCGACGGGAGTGTCGTCGGGTCGGTGCCACTCAGCGACGAGTCCGATGTCGACGCGGCCTGTCGCACCGCACAGGCGGCCCTGGAGCGCGACGACTTCCCACGGTACGCGAGGGCACGGACCCTGGAACGAGCCGCAGAGTTGTTGCGAGGGCGCATCGACGAATTCGCCCGGCGCATAACCCTCGAATCCGCCAAGCCGTTGCGCACCGCCAGGGGAGAAGCGCTGCGTGCCGTCGACACGTTGGTGTTCTCCGCTGCCGCCGCCCGCACGTTCTCGGGCGAGATGGTTCCTATGGAGGCATCTGCCGCCGGAGAGGGGCGCATTGGCTTTGCGATACGGGTTCCGATTGGCGTGGTTGCAGCCATCACTCCGTTCAACTTCCCGCTGAATCTGGTCGCTCACAAGCTCGGCCCCGCGATCGCGGCAGGCTGTCCGGTCGTACTGAAACCTGCTTCTGCTACGCCGCTATCGGGATTGGCGCTCGTCGATCTGCTCGTTGAGGCCGGTTTGCCCCCGGGCTGGGTCACTGTGGTTGCCGGCCCGGGATCGTCCGTCGGGACGGCGCTCGTCAACCATCGGCTGCCGGCGTTGGTCTCCTTCACCGGCAGTCCGAGGGTCGGATGGGACATCAGGGCTCGGGCACCGCACAAGAAGGTCTCCCTGGAGCTCGGCTCGAGTTCCCCTCTGATCGTCGAGCCCGATGCCGACCTGCGAAAAGTCGCCTCCGGTGTGCGCACCGCAGGCTTCTCCCACGCCGGCCAGAGCTGCATCTCGACACAGCGCATTCTCGTGCACGAGGACGTGAAAGCCCGTCTCGAAGATGAGCTCGTTGACGCGGTCGAAACCCTGGTCGTCGGAGACCCGATGGACGAAGCCACCGACGTCGGCCCCCTCATCGATTCGGTCGAGACCGAACGTGTCCTGGACTGGATCCATCAGGCGTCGAGCCGGGGCGCTCGTGTCCTCACAGGCGGCAAAGTGCGAGATGGCCTCCTCTTGCCCACCGTGGTGGCCGACGCCCCTCTCGACGTCGATCTGTGCACCAAGGAGGTGTTCGGTCCCGTCGTCGTCACCCTCGCCTACGGCACCTTCGACGAGGCGATCGAGACCGCCAACGCCACCGAGTACGGACTCAACGCCGGCGTATTCACGAGCAACATCGACAAGGCCAAGCGGGCTGCAAGGAGGCTGCACTTCGGAGGGGTGCTCATCAATGAAGTCCCGACCTATCGCGCCGACCAGCAGCCGTACGGCGGGGTGAAGCAGTCGGGAAACACCCGAGAGGGTCCGATCTACGCGATCAGAGAGATGACCGAACTCCGCTTCGTGATGCTCTAGGCGTGCTCGGCTCCCGGTACCACCAGGACCGGACAGGGTGCATAGTGAACGAGGCGGTCTGCCACCGAGCCGAGGATGAAACGTTCGATGAGGCCGGCGCCGCGGCGGCCGATGACGAGGAGATCGGCATGGTGCTGCTCACAGAAGCCGGCAATCGTCGCGGCGGGATCACCCAGCTCCTCGATGGTGTCGTAGTCCACGTCGGTCAGATCGAGGGAGTCCAGCGTCGAGTCGAGCGCCTCCTGCTGTGCATCGTCCAGTGCCTTGGTCAACGCCGTGGCCGTCGGCGGAGCGCCACCGATTCCCCACCATCCTTCGGGTGGACGCACCACCGTGACCAGCAGCAGCTTCGACGACCATGCACGGGAGATGTTCGCCGCCACCTGTGAAGCGCGGATGCTGCCGTCGGAGCCGTCGGTGGCTGCCACGATGACTTTCGGGGCCCAAGCCTTCATTCGCTGCCTCCTCTTTGTCTCTCTTCAACTCTATGGCATCTTCCTCGGCCGTGTTGGACATTCCGACGGCAACCGCGACAATGCCGCCCGTGAGAATCGTCGTTGCCGAACCCATTGCCGAGGCCGGTCTGCGCGTGCTCGGCGAACAAGCCGAGGTCGACGTTGCCACGGACGAGAGCCGAGACAGCCTCATGCGGCGTCTGCGAGACGCCGACGCCCTCGTGGTTCGTTCCGCGACCCTTGTCGACGCGGAGATGATCGCCGCCGCCCCAAACCTTCGGGTGATCGGTAGGGCCGGCATCGGTGTGGACAACATCGATCTCGAAGCGGCAACGCGAGCGGGAGTGCTGGTCGTCAACGCTCCGGAGGCCAACACCATCTCCGCTGCCGAACACACCATGGCCCTGCTCCTCGCCCAGGCGCGCAACATCGCTCAGGCCGATGCGGCACTGCGGACAGGTTCTTGGGAGCGGAAGCGCTTCCGAGGCGTCGAACTCCACGACAAGACGCTCGGCGTGATCGGTTTGGGCAGGATCGGTTCGCTGGTCGCGAAAAGGGCAGGGGCGTTTGGGATGAGCCTCGTCGGCTACGACCCCTACGTGCTGTCGTCGAGCGCTGCCCGCATCGGTGTCGAGTTGGTTGATACGCTCGAGGACCTCTGTGCAGCGGCAGACTTCATCACCGTGCATCTGCCTCGAACCAAGGAAACTGAGGGACTGATCGACGCACGTCTGCTGGCTTCGATGCGCGATGGGGTTCGCATCGTCAACACTTCGCGAGGTGGCATCATCGATGAGCAGGCGCTCGCGGATGCGGTGCTGTCCGGCAAGGTGGCCGGGGCCGCACTGGATGTCTACGCGTCAGAACCACTCCGAGAGAGCCCGCTGTTCGACCTTCCGCAGGTTGTCCTCACTCCCCATCTCGGCGCATCGACCCAGGAGGCGCAGGATCGTGCCGGGACCGACGTCGCCGATGCGGTCATCGCCGCGTTGAACGGCGAACTGGTTCTGTCGGCCGTCAACGTCGATCTGGGCCCGGACGTTGCCGACGAGGTGCGCAGATTCCTCACCGTCGCCGAGCACCTCGGCAAGGTCTTCGTCTCTCTCGCAGGCGGTCTTCCAGGTGTGCTCACGATTCGCGCAGAAGGCAGACTGGGGAGCTATCCGATCCGACCGCTCCACCTGGGCGTGCTCAAGGGTGCGCTCTCGGGAAGCAGTAACGCTCCGGTCTCCTATGTCAACGCCCCGGCGATGGCTGCCGACCGAGGCGTTCGGGTCGAGGAGGAGTCCACGGAGGAGGCGCGAGGGCATCAGTCGATTCTGCGCGTTTCGGGGACTGTCGCGGGCAGGCCGGTCTCGGTCGCCGGTACCGTTGGTCGCGGGCCGCTCATCGCCGGGATCCTCGGGTTCGCCCTGGAACTGCCACTGGCGAGCCACCTGATCATCATTCGCAACCGGGACATCCCTGGCATGATCGGGCGGGTGGGCACGCTGCTTGGTGAACGGGAGATCAACATCTCCGACATGGTCCTGGGACGCTCCCCCGATGAGCCGGGCATGGCACTTATGGCCCTCAGTGTCGCCAGGAGCGTGACCGACGACGAGCTTGGCCGGCTCCGCGGAACCCACGGTGTCGAAGAGGCGGTAGCCGTCGAGCTGGACGTGCGGTGAACCTCGAGCAGACCCCCCGAGGCCTGCTTCGTACGTTCTACCGGTTCCCGATCCTTCTCTACAAAGCTCGGCTTGGCAGGCTGCTCGGCGGCCGGTTCCTGATGTTGACCCATACAGGCCGCGTGTCGGGTGTGCCTCGCCACGTGGTGCTGGAGGTCGTCGCGCACGAATCCGGGGTCTGGTTCGTCGCCGCCGCGTACGGCGACCGGGCGGACTGGTTTCGGAACATCCTCGCCGATCCGCGGGTTTCGGTCAGCTCTCGGGGACGGTCAACGCAAGCGACAGCTCAGGTGCTCCCGGCCGCGGAGGCAGCGAAGGTCCTCGCCGTCTACGCACGACGCCACCCTCGAGCGGCCCGACAGCTGGGCAGGCTGATGGGGGTTCCCCTCGAACGGGACCCGGGCGCCGCCGCCGAGAGGATCCCGGTGGTGCGCCTATCTGCCCATGACACGACTTCTTCCTGACGGCTAACCGACCAGGAGGAGCAACGCCCAGCCGGCCGCGAGTCCGTACAGGCCGGCGACGACATCGTCTGCGGTGACTCCGAGCGAGCCGGGCAGGCGCTCTGCCTCGCCAACGCCAGGGAGGCGTTTGCTGATGTCGGCGACCCGGAACACGACGAACGCGACGATGGCAGCCCAGCCTCCGAGTCCGATGGTTGCCCACAGCATCCCCGCCGCTTCGTCGATGACGATCCAGCCGGGATCACCGTCCGCGAAGGGAGCAACCGACCACAGCGCGAGTGCGGTGACGAACAGCGCAGCGGCGAGTTGCACACCCCAGCCGGCAGGGTGGAGGGCGAACGCCAAGACGAGGGTGAGCGCCGATGCGAGCGTCCCCGAGCCGGCATCCGAGGCGCGGAGGCGGCCGAGGACGAGTCCCGATCCGAACCAAGAGGCGATGAGGCGACGCACGAGGTGAGCGTAGCGAGGCCGCTACATTCGGGGCACCCGATCAAGGAAGATCATGCAACTCGACGATCTCTCCCGCTTCTCCCAGGTTGGAGACGCCCGCCTGCACCCCGACGGGATCAGCGTGGCCTTCTCGGTGTCGCGGCTCGATGTCGATGAAGACAGGTACGACCGCAGAGTCTGGCTGTGGGACGGGACATCGGCCCGTCCTTTCACTCACGGTCCCGGGGACTCGGCGCCCCGCTGGTCCCCTGATGGCAGCCGCATGGCGTTTCTCCGCAAAGGCACCGGAGACGATGACCAACCGCAGGTGGCGGTCATCGACGCTGGAGGCGGCGAGGCGAGCACGATCACCGATATGCCACTCGGGGTCGAGGAAATCCGCTGGTCGCCTGACGGCGGGCGGCTCGTGGCCGTCGCGGCAGTGTGGACAGAGGAGTGGGTTGGGCTCGACAGCAAGGAACGAAAGCGTCGACCGCGCAGGATCGACAGGATTCCCTATCGCTTTGACAACAGGGGTTGGACCCACGACCGGCGGCGTCACCTGTTTCTCATCGATCCGGACGGCGGGGAAGATCCGAAGCTGCTGACCGACGGCGACTTCGACGAGGCGGCACCGTACTGGCGACCGGATGGCAACGCCATCGCTTTCCTCAGCGCTCGGCACGATCGGCGCGGTTTCGAGCCGGGCGTCGAGGTCTTCGAACTCGACCTCGAGAGCGAAGAGGTGAGCGTCCTCGTCGAGCGGGGGTCCTGGTCCCATGTGACGTATCGACCCGATGGGGTGGTACACGTTGTCGGGCAGCCGGACCCATGGTCGCACCCTTCGATTGCATCCGTGTGGCGTCAGGAGCCAGACGGGATGCTGACGGACCTGACCGGCCACCTCGACCGAAGCACGTTCCCGCACGCTCCCGCAATCAGCCCCTCGGGACCGCAGTGGATCGGTCTGGACTTCGTCACCTGTCTCGAAGATGCAGGTAGGGTGCGCGTCGTTCGTGTCGATCCTGACGGCGCGGTCACGTCCCTGCTGGACGGGGACAGAGCGATCACGGGAGTCAGTGTCTCGTCGGACGGGCTCCGGTTCGCATTCACCGCGACCGACCCGACCGATCCGGGTGAGGTTCACCTCTGGCAAGAGGGAACCGAACAGGTCATCACGTCGGTCAACGCCGACTTCCGGTCGGACGGCGGTCTCGTCGCACCCGAGCACTTCATCGTCGATGTGGACGGGGTCGAGATCGACACGTGGGTGTACCTGCCCGAAACCGACGGGCCGGTTCCCGTGCTGCTCAACATCCACGGAGGTCCCGCCACCCAATACGGATTCACGTTCTTCGACGAGTTCCAGATGTACGTCGGTGCCGGATACGGGGTTGTTGCCTGCAATCCACGCGGCTCATCCGGCCGCGGGGTCGAGTTCGTACGTGCCGTCACCAACGATGGCTGGGGCGTCGTCGATACCGCAGACGTGACCGCCGCGCTGGAGGCTGCTCTCGAGCGGTTTCCCCGACTCGATCGAGAGCGGATCGGCGTCATGGGTGGCTCGTATGGGGGATTCCTCACGGCCTGGCTGATCGGTCGCGACCACCGGTACCGCTCTGCCGTCGTTGAGCGTGGGTTGCTGTCCTGGGTGTCGTTTGCGGGCAGTTCCGATATCGGTTCGACGTTTGGCCGCTTCTACCTCGACGCCGAGGTCCCGGCCCAAGTCGATCGTCTCTGGGAGGCGAGTCCGCTCGCTACCGCCGATCAGATCACCGCCCCCACACTGGTGCTGCAATCCGAGAACGACTTCCGTTGTCCTATCGAACAGGCAGAGCAGTTCTTCATGATTCTCCTGCGGCAGGGTGTCGACGCCGAGTTCCTCCGGTTTCCCGGCGAAGGCCACGAGTTGTCCCGTTCGGGCAAGCCGAAGCACCGGCTGGAACGGTTCGCGGCGATCATCGATTGGCACGACCGGCACCTGGCGGCTCACAACCTGCAAAACTAGGAGCCATGGATAGCTCACGTTTCGTCTGGATGGACGGTGAGGTCGTTCCCTGGGAGGAAGCCACCGTCCATGTTCTCACCCACGCGCTCCACTACGGAACCGGTGTTTTCGAAGGCATTCGTGCCTATGAGACGCCGGACGGCACCGCTGTGTTCCGGCACAGGGAGCACATGGAGCGTCTCCACAACTCTGCCCGTGCGTACGGCCTCGACTTGCAGTGGACCGTCGACGAGCTGATGGACGCCGCTCGTCTCGTCGTTCGAAAGAACGAACTCGAGTCCGCCTACATCCGACCGATCGTCTACCTGGGGACGGGGTCGCTCGGCCTCAACCCGACCGGGATTCCAACTCGCACGTCGATCGCTGCATGGCGCTGGGGCGCCTACCTCGGCGAGGAAGGACTCCTGCGGGGAATCCGTGTCAGGGTGTCCTCATGGCGCCGTCTCGACCATCAGGCCTTCGTTCCCAACGCCAAGGGAACCGGTGGCTATGTGAATAGCGTCCTCGCCAAGCGCGAAGCGGTCCGCGACGGCTACGACGAAGCGATCCTGCTCAACATGCGCGGATTCGTGGCAGAAGGATCGGGAGAGAACCTCTTCCTGGTCAGGAACGGATTGGTCAAGACCCCTCCGGTGTCCTCGGGCATCCTCGATGGGATCACGCGCGCCACCGTCATGGAGGTGCTGCGAGATGACGGGTACGACGTGAGAGAGATGGAGCTGACCCGCAGTGACCTCTACAACGCCGACGAGCTGTTCTTCTCGGGCACAGCCGCAGAGGTGACACCCATCCGTGAGCTCGACGGTCGCGCCGTTGGAGCAGGAGAACCCGGTCCCGTGTCCAAGCGAGCTCAGCAGCTGTTCAAGGAGACCGTCACCGGCGAGCTCGAGCAGTATCGCCACTGGCTGGACTTCGTGTAGGAGGAAGCGCCGTGGCCCAACAGCCGAACATCGAATTGGATCGCGCCGACCTGCCCCGCGCCGAACTGGCACCGGGACCGGCTGCATGGAAACAGGGACGGCCGGGAGAGATCAGCCGTCCTGATCAGGCCGAGTGGGGAGGATCCTTCGGGCGGCCTGGCCCCGACACCGGGTGGGTCCTCCGTCTCGTGCGAGCCAGCGACTTTGATCGCGGGCAACGTCCCGGCGTGCTCGAACGAATCGTCGCCACGACCGCAGCGGCACGAGCGGGGCTGGCCGGAAGGGCACCCACCGCCGAAGACGTCGAGGTTGCGCTGATCCTGCTCGGGCTTCGTCCGGAAGGTCTCCCCGGAGGGGTCGTCGACCGGCTCGCCATGGCACGAAGAGCCGCACTCGACCATGCCGCCCATGAGCGGGACAAAGGCCGGTCTTTCCTTCGTGGCGTCTCGAACGAGCAGCTGGCCGCCAAGCCGGCAGAGCTCATGGCGTCGTTGGCCTAGCGTGTCCACATGAAGGTTGTTCGTCTGCAGACTGGCGAGCGCATCGCGTACGGGGTTCCCCAAGCAGAGGGTATTCGTGTCTATGAGGGCAGCCCGTTTGTCGCGTGGCAGCAGACGGATGTCATCGTCCCGTACGGTGATGCACGGCTCCTTGCGCCGGTCTTCCCCACCAAGGTGGTCTGTGTCGGCAAGAACTACGTTGCTCACGCCGCCGAGATGGACTCCGACGTTCCCCCTGAACCGCTGATCTTCCTCAAACCGGCAACGGCAGTGATCGGCCCCGGGGCACCGATCATCTATCCGCGTCTGTCACAGAACGTGCATCACGAGGCCGAACTGGCGGTCGTCATCGGCAGTGTCGCCCGTCACGTGAAGGCGGAAGATGCCGAATCGGTCATCTTCGGCTACACCGCGGCGAACGACGTGACGGCCCGCGACCTGCAGTTCAAGGACGGCCAGTGGACTCGCGGGAAGGGATTCGACACGTTCTGTCCGCTTGGCCCCGCCATCGAAACGGAGCTCGATCCGCGCGAGGGATTGACAGTGGAGGCGAGGGTGAATGGAGAGACGAAGCAGTCCGGATCCACCGCCGACATGGTGTTCGGCGTCCCTGAGATCATCGAATTCATCTCCGCGGTGATGACCCTGCTGCCGGGCGACGTGATCCTCACGGGCACACCGCCCGGAGTCGGGCCCCTGCTCCCAGGGGACAGAGTGGACGTCGAAGTGGAGCGCATCGGCATCCTCTCCAATCAGGTTGCCGCATCGTGAGCGTGCGCGTTCGCATCGCCCCTTCGCCGACCGGGATGCTGCACATCGGCAACCTGCGCTCTGCGTTGTTCAACTGGCTGTTCGCCCGTCACGAAGGCGGTGTGTTCATCGTGCGGATCGACGACACCGACACCGCGCGTTCGCGTCCCGAGTACGAACAGGACGCCCGAGAGAGCTTCGAGTGGCTCGGTCTCGACTGGGACGAAGGGATCGGTGTGGGAGGCCCCCACGGTACCTACCGGCAATCCGACCGCCTCGACCGCTACCGGGAGGTCGCCGACCGCCTGTTGCAGGAGGGGAAGGCGTACTGGTGTTTCTGCACACCCGACGAGCTGGCTCAACGGAGGGAGGCGGCGAGAGCGGGCGGCGGCTTCTCCGGCTACGACGGACTGTGCCGGCTGATCGACCCTGCCGAAGCTCGCGACAGGAAGGCATCTGGAGAGGACGCCGTGCTGCGACTGGCGGTTCCACATCCCGGAGAGACCAGCTTCAGGGATCTCGTCCGCGGTGAGATGCGGTTCGATCACGCCAACGTTGATGACTTCGTGCTGCTGCGATCCGACGCCTCTCCGACGTATCACCTGGCATCGACGGTCGATGACGTCGACTACGGGATCACGCATGTCGCTCGAGGGGAAGACCTCCTGTCGTCTACTCCCAAACACATCCTCATCACCACGGCGATGGGGGCACCAGTGGCGACCTACGCCCATCTGCCCCTGCTCTTCGGACCCGATGGTAAGAAGCTCTCCAAACGTCACGGGGACGTGTCGGTGCGGGCCTACCGGGAGCTGGGGGTCCTTCCCGAGGCGATGTTCAACTACCTGGCACTTCTTGGCTGGTCGTACGAGGCGGATGTCACCGTCTTCAACCGAGACCAGGCCATCGAGCGGTTCAGTCTCGCCGACGTCTCCAAGAACCCCGCAGTGTTCGACCCGGCGAAACTGGAGTGGATGAACGGCGTCTATGTGCGCGAACTGTCGGCACCGGAGTTCACGGAGCGCTCGCTGCCCTACGTGGAAGCCCGGCTCGGCATGCCACTGTCGGACTCTGCGCGGGACCAGTTCGCCCGCCTGGCGCCGCTGGTGCAGGAGCGGGTCAAGACGCTGTCCGAGGTCCCGCCGATGGTCGACTTCGTTGTGCGCGACGCTCTCGACTACGACGAGAAGTCCTGGAGGAAGGTCCTCGGGCATGAATCGGCGCCAGGCGTGATCGCTGCCGCCATCGAGCGTCTCAACTTGGTCGAGGAGTGGTCTCACGACGAGATCGAGGCTGCTCTGCGTGGCATGCTCGAAGCACTGGGAATCAACGCTCGTCGCGGCTTGCAGCCCGTGCGCGTCGCCGTGACCGGATCATCGGTCAGCCCGCCGCTCTTCGAGTCGCTCGAAGTTCTCGGCAAGCAACGTGTTCTGGACCGGCTCAGGGACGTCGCAGAACGCCTCTGAGGAGCCGACTGGCGGCGCTCTACCGACCGCCTATCATCCTTGCGTCCGGCCCCGTCGTCCAGCGGCCTAGGACGCCGGCCTTTCAAGCCGGTAACGCCGGTTCGAATCCGGTCGGGGCTACCACCCAAGATCGCGCTCGGTGGGGGTTTCTGCGCGTTTGGAGCTCGACCGGTTGGGTGGCTTGGGCCACGCCTGGGCCACGAACGGATTGGGCGATAGCGTCGAGACGGTCGGCGGTTTGGTCGTCGAGGCCGTCCATGAGGTGCCCGTAGCGGTCGATGGTGACCTGGATCGAGGAGTGCCCAAGCCGGGTCTGGATAGCTTTGGGATGTTCACCGGCGGCGATCAGCCAGGAGGCGTGGGTGTGACGCAGGTCGTGGATCCGGCACGGAGCGCCGACCGACTCGGCCACCGCCCGCCGCCAGATCCTCCCGATCAGCTGACATGCACTATGATGTTTGGTAGCATGCCACCATGGAACAGAAAGCATTCACGGTCCGACTCGACACCGATCAGGCCACCGACCTCGAGGCGGTAGCCGCCGCCGATGGTATTTCGGTGGCGGAGGAAATCCGCCAAGCGGTCGCCGATCGTATCGAGGCTCGCCGTCGAGACCCCGCTTTCCAGGAACGGATCCGGTCCATCATTGAACAGAACCAGCGGGTACTCGAGCGGCTGGCTGAGTGAACGTCGCGTATCTGGACCTCGCCGACTTCCTCGCCATTGGTGAGTTAGTCCTCGGGAACCCTGCCGAGGAGATTGCTCGGGTCTCGCGCCTTGAATTGGCCGAGTCGGCGCTGCATGCACCGGCCGCTGCTTTTGGTGGCATCGAGTTCTATCCCGACCTGGCGATCAAAGCCGCGGTGTTGTGCACTCGACTGGTCAAGAACCATCCGCTCCCCGACGGCAACAAACGAGTTGGGTTCGTATGCATGATCGAGTTCTGTCTGCGTAACGGTCTCACCTGGACTCCGCCGCCCGGCGACGAAGACGGTGAAGTGAGCGCTCAGATGATCCTCGAGCTTGCCGCCGGCCGCGGCGACGAAGAGGCCATCACTGCTCTCGCAGACTGGATCAGGGACCGGACTACACCCTGAACTGCACCGAACACCAAATCGACACCTCAATCGATTCCGAACACGCCCACATAGGAATGAAGCAAACTCTTGTCTGGGCCACGCCTGGGACACATTTGGGTCACAACAGACGAATAACAACGCAAAACGATGCAAAACGAGATTCATGTAAAACACCTGGTCAGAAGGGGTTCTTGGACGTTTTGGCAGGTCAGCGAAGCAAGTCGAAAACCCCCTGAACCGGCCTTTCAAGCCGGTAACGCCGGTTCGAATCCGGTCGGGGCTACCACCCAAGATCGCGCTCGGTGGGGGTGTTGGCGCGGATTACGAGCCAGACCTGCCCGCCACGTTTCCGGGCTACAACGAAGCAGCAGGAATGTGCGTGTTAGTCTGATAGTGGATCAAATCCAGACTTGGGACGAGTACAGATATGTCAACGCAGCCTGTCGATGCCGCAGAACTGCGCCGACGCGGTGTCCAGGTGACCGCCCAGCGCCTCGCCGTGCTACGGGCAGTCCTTCGCCTGCCGCATGGCACGGAGGACGAGGTCGAGGCGGTCGTTCGGTCGGAGATCGGTGCGGTCTCGCGTCAGGCCGTCTACGACGCGCTCGGCATCCTCACCGACAAGGGTCTGATCAGGCGTATCCAGCCGGCGCGGTCGCCGGCCCGCTACGAGGGTCGGGTCGACGACAACCACCACCATCTCGTCTGTCGCCATTGCGGTCAGATGGTCGACGTCGACTGTGCCGTGGGGCATGCACCCTGCCTGGAGCCCGCCGACGATCATGGGTTCGCCGTCGACGAGGCGGAGGTCATCTACTGGGGCTACTGCCCCACCTGTCAGGAAAGAGCCGGCGACGTCCGCGAGAGACCGAGACCAGCAACCAAACGAGCGACGAAGAGGAGCAGTCATGAGTAGCGAGAACGCAGCAGGCAAGTGCCCGGTGCTGCACGACCAATACACCGCCACCGGTTCGACGGCGAACCAACATTGGTGGCCGAATCAGCTGAACCTGAGGGTGCTCGGCAAGAACTCTCCGCTGATCGACCCCATGGGTGGGGAGTTCGACTATGCCGCAGAGTTCGAGAGTCTCGACCTCGATGCGGTGAAGGCTGATCTCGTCGCGATCATGACGGACTCGCAGGACTGGTGGCCGGCCGACTTCGGCCACTACGGGCCGCTCCTCATCCGGATGGCGTGGCACAGCGCCGGCACGTACCGCATCCATGACGGCAGGGGCGGTGCCGGCTCGGGCACGCAGCGCTTCGCTCCGCTCAACAGCTGGCCCGACAACGCCAACCTGGACAAAGCTCGCCGTCTGCTGTGGCCCGTCAAGCAGAAGTACGGTCGGAAGATCTCCTGGGCGGATCTGATGATCCTCGCAGGGAACGTTGCGCTGGAGTCGATGGGTTTGAGGACCTTCGGTTTTGCCGGCGGACGTGAGGACGTGTGGGAGCCAGAAGAAGACATCTACTGGGGCCCCGAAGACGAGTGGCTGGGAGACGAGCGCTACAGCGGGGAGCGGGAGCTCGCCAATCCCTTCGGGGCGGTGCAGATGGGACTCATCTACGTGAACCCCGAAGGGCCCAACGGTGAACCGAGGGCTCTTGGTTCCGCCAAGGACATCCGTGAAACCTTCGCCCGGATGGCCATGAACGACGAGGAGACGGTCGCGCTCATCGCCGGCGGTCATACCTTTGGCAAGACTCATGGTGCCGTCGAGGAGCGCTACGTCGGCCGCGAGCCGGAGGGCGCAGGTCTCGAGGAGCAAGGTCTCGGCTGGCAGAACAGCTACGGCAGTGGCAAGGCCGGTGATGCCTACACCAGCGGCTTGGAGGGCACCTGGACCCCGACCCCGGTGACGTGGGACAACAGCTTCTTCGAGACTCTGTTTGGCTACGAATGGGATCTGGAGAAGAGCCCCGCCGGTGCGTGGCAGTGGGTCCCAACGGATCCTGCCGCCGCCGACACGGTGCCCGACGCTCACGACCCGTCGAAGACGCACCCTCCAGTGATGCTCACGTCGGACCTCGCTTTGAGGATGGACCCGACCTACGAGGCGATCTCGCGCCGTTTCTACGAACACCCGGACGAGTTCGCCGACGCCTTCGCCAGGGCGTGGTTCAAACTCACCCATCGCGACATGGGCCCTGTTTCGCGTTACCTCGGGCCGGAAGTCCCCGACGAGCAGATGATCTGGCAGGACCCGCTCCCCGCCGTCGATCACGAGTTGGTCGACGATCAGGACGTCGCTTCGCTCAAGAGCAAGATCCTCGACTCGGGTCTCTCCGTCTCCCAGCTGGTCTCGACCGCCTGGGCATCTGCGTCGACCTTTCGCGACAGTGACAAGCGGGGTGGAGCCAACGGTGCTCGCATTCGGCTCGCTCCACAGAAGCAATGGGAGGTCAACAGCCCGGCCGAGCTGAGCACCGTGCTCCAGACCATGGAGGCGATCCAGGCCGAGTTCAACAGCTCGCAGACCGGCGACAAGAAGGTCTCACTCGCCGACCTGATCGTCCTCGGCGGCTGTGCCGCAGTCGAGAAGGCGGCCAGGGACGCCGGGCAGGACGTGCATGTCCCGTTCTCACCAGGGCGCACAGATGCGCTGCAGGAGATGACCGACGTGGACTCCTTCGCTGTCCTCGAACCGACCGCCGACGGATTCCGCAACTACTTCCGGTCCGGAGACAAGCGTCGGCCAGAAGAGGTGCTCATAGATCGGTCGAGCTTGTTGTCGCTGACTGCTCCCGAGATGACGGTGCTGGTCGGTGGTATGCGTGCCCTGAACGCCAACTTCGGGCAGTCCAGCTACGGTGTTTTCACCGACCGGCCCGGGGTCTTGACCAACGACTTCTTCGTGAACCTGCTCGATATGGCCACCGTGTGGCAAGTGTCCACCACCGAGCATGTCTACGAGGGTCGTGACCGCGAGAGTGGCGAGATCAGGTGGACCGGCACCGCTGTCGACCTCGTCTTCGGTTCGAACTCTCAGCTGCGGGCCATCGCCGAAGTGTACGGAAGCGAAGATGCGCACCGAAAGTTCGTCGAGGACTTCGTGGCGGCATGGAACAAGGTCATGAACCTCGATCGGTTCGATCTGAACTGAGGCGCGTTCGCGAGGGTGATCGACCGTCAC